>PAAT01000116.1 GCA_002698965.1 Rhodopirellula sp.
TCAAGGCGATTCTCTGCCAGAGCGATATTAGCCCGAAGTAGCAACGCACCTTCACTCTTCGGATTGATTTCAATCGCCTTATCGAGATCTTTCCTGCCTTCTTCGATATTATTCTGCATGACATGAATACGCGCACGCAATTCGTATCCGGCCGACGCATTAGGTTGTTTTTCAACCGCCTGATTGGCAATCTCAATAGCCTGGCCAAATTCTTCCTGCTGAGCCAGAGCTTCAGCCAGCGCAGCCATTGCCAAAACGTCGTCACCGTCAAGTTCGACGACGCGCCGGAAATCCTCGGCGGCCTTTTCAAAGTTACCCTGCTGTGAATAAACGGCAGCACGTGCTGTGATCGCCGCTGAATTATCATCGTCAACCTTAATCGCTTCACTCAAATCAGCAATTTTCTCATTGGCATCTTCACGGAGCGCAGCTCGAGCGACCAAGGCGTTCGCTTTTGGCTCAGCGTCTTCGTACAACTCCAACGCTTTCGAGGCTGACTCAACACCAGCTTTCCGCGTTCCACCTGGTAACGCATGAAGCCTTGCCATAAGAAGATGGGCATCCGCAAATGCGGCGTCGTATTTTGTAATCCGTCCCAAATCACTTAGTGCCAAACGACGCATTTCCACCCACTGTTGGGGCGGACGTCCGGAGAGCAACGGATTCGATAGTTGTTCGGCTCTTTGATACAACGTGGATGTGATCAGTTGGATCGCAAATTCCCTGCCTCCATCATCCAGACCAGCTTCAACCGCTTTTTCAGCAAGCTTGACAACCTCTTCCAAATCCTGAAAATTTTTGGCGTTTAGCTTAGCTTCCGTTGCCTGATCAAGGAATGTTTGTCCTTCTTCATCAGCTAGTAAAAAACTACCTGTGATAAAGACCATCGATAGGCTAAGCACCACTTTGAGAGCACGCATGGATATGATTCCTATTCACGAATTGTGAAAATATGTAATTAATTAAGTGAGATTGGCTTGTGTCCAGGATCCATCGACGTTCCTCCATACAGTTCCATTAGGACTTTCATCTTTTAAAATGCCGGGGAGGCGATGGGGCCGTATATTATCGTAACATTGAAGCATCCCAAACCGCAAAAGGGATCCGGGAATCCCAACCGCCGTAAACCCCGGATGACCAGTTGCTGGGAAAGGGCCACCATGATTCATAGCAGCTGAAACGGCAACACCCGTTGGCATTTTGTCATTCAACAGACGACCAACCTTCATTCGCATCTGACTAGCAATCTGATCATACGCATCATCGTCTGTTCCTGTGCTATCTGAATAGATGCAACCGGTGAGATTGCCCTCGAGTATTGAAACAACTTTTGCTAATTCGTCAACTGATTCTGCAACTAATAACAAAGAACTATTACCAAAGGCTTCTGTCTGCATTATTTCAGCATCCGACAAAAATTGAGTTGCCGTTACTTTTAATAATGTATTGGCATAACAGAATCGTCCTGCATCAGCTGCCGCATTACCAACAAGCATTTCAGCTCCGGCATTAACAAGCACCTGCAGGTTGGATGCCAAACTCTCTTCAACGCCAGCAGACAACAAGGTCCCTACTGGAGCCTCCGCAAATTTAGAAGTTATCGCTTTAACAAACTGATCTGTATATTCTCCAGCTAGTAACAGCACTAAGCCGGGGTTGGTACAGAATTGGCCTGTCCCCATCAAGCAGCTGCCGGTAAATTCATCGGCAATTTCAGCTCCACGTTCAGCCAAAGCGCCTGGCAGAATTACCACTGGATTGACACTGGAAAGCTCCAGATAAATTGGCTTACCTACCAGATCCGCTGCTTGCTTTAGCTTTAGTCCAGCCTGCCGGCTTCCTGTGTAGCCTGTTGCGCCGGTACGAGCATCAGAGACCAGGCGTTCTCCATCGGCATGGTTTGTACGATAAATCAATTGCACCATTCCTGCGGGCATACCCGTTGCTAGAGCGGCTCTTTGAGCACATTCAGCAAACAATTTAGTCGTCCCTGGATGCGACGAGTTCGCTTTGGCAATCACAGGATTTCCTGCAGCAATGGCCGCTGCAAAATCTCCCCCGGAAGCACTGCCGAATGCTAAAGGGAAGTTATTTGGACCAAAGACGCACACGGGGCCAATGGCCCCATAAACACTTCGAATATTGGTGGCCGTATCGATCGTTGGCAATGCCCAACTGCCATCCCGAGCCGCTGCTGCGGCCTGACGCAATTGGTTCGTGGTTCGCGGCATTTCACCACCGGCCAATCGGGTTTCCTTTGGGTAAGCCGTTTCCGCATGAGCCATATCAACAATGGCTTCCGCATGCTCCTCAATGTCATTAGCATAAGCTTCCAGGAAATCAGCAATTTGCGATCCTGACAAATTCCGCAAAGCGGCGGCAGCAGTCGCTGCCGCTGTTAATGCTTCGTCACAATCTTCCCAGTTACTTACTGGATACTGCGGCTCAAGTAATTCCCGAGTGGCCGGATTAGCAGCCTGAAAAGAAGAAGAGGCACTTGCCTCGCGCCACTGACCAGCAATTAAAACTTTTTCCATTGTCTTTCATCTTTCGTTATTATTTTCCAACCAACGTGATGTCAATCAGTTTTATCTCGAACTATTCGGTACCACAGTATTTCGCAAATCTTAACCCTGAACAACCGGATTCGTTAGCGTACCAATACCGCAAATTGTGATGTGCACTACATCGCCCGCATTCAATGTGAAATCGCTATCAGGAACGATGCCAGTTCCAGTCATTAGGAACACGCCATTTGGAAACTCCTGTTCACGGCATAGATAGCCAATGAGATCTTCAAAAGTACGATGCATTTCACTGACACCTGAGCTACCTTCAAAAACAACTTCGCCCCCACGTTCAATTTGAAGTTTGATGCCTGTTTCATCGCGAGCCGGCATACTATCAAGCAAGGTAATGCATGGTCCAAGTCCTGCACATTGGCGATAAACCTTTGCCTGAGGCAAATAAAGCGGATTTTCTCCTTCAATATCCCGGCTACTCATATCGTTCCCGATCGTGAATCCAACTAAAGTCCCTTTACTGGAGACAACGCAGGTGATTTCAGGTTCCGGTACATTCCAGGTTGCATCATAGCGAATACGAACCGGTTGCCCGGGCCCTGACACTCTGTGGGGTGTTGCTTTCATGAACAATTCGGGACGATCCGCTTCGTATACCAAGTCGTAGCAGGAAGCACTTGTTTCCGATTCTTCCATACGTGCCGTTTGGCTTCGTTTATAGGTCACCCCTGCAGCCCAGACTTCCTGTTGATCGATCGGAGCCAGTAACGTCACATCGTCCAAGGCAACTTCCTGATCTGACACCAAAGAAGCTGCTGTCTCCGATGGATTACCCGACTCAATAATATCTGCCAATGTTGAACAAGTAGAATCATCAAATGACAAAGGGCGAACAATCTCACCATCTAGCTGGGCAACCAGCACTTCACCCGTAGCAGTTTGGCATTTAACAAGTTTCATTTCATTTCTCCTTAGAACGAACCTCTAGTATTGAATTTTGGCTTATCCCCAAATCTCATTCAATCTTCGAATCCAGTTCCCATGCATAATGGCTTCAATATCTTCCTGGCTATAACCTCGATCAGCCAGCAAAGTTGTTAGTTTTTGCAAGTCAGCTATTGATTCCATGTCGTAAGGACATTGTTCACGGCCATAGCCGCCATCCAGATCGGATCCAATTCCAACATGTCGAGTATTCCCGGCAAGCTGACAAATATGGTCTACGTGTTCGATGATGCGCTCAATATTCACACCCGCCGAGTAGGGCTGGGTAATAAAACGTTGCCAACCGGGTGCCATCATCCAGGCATCAAAGGCCATCCCAAGGACAGCGTCACGTTCAATAATCGCTTGAATCTGCTCGTCACTAAATTGACGTTGATGAGGAACAAGAGCCCGGCAGTTTTGGTGACTCGCCCAAACCGGACCGTCATATAACTCCAGAGCTTCCCAAAATCCTTCATCTGTTAGATGGGTGACATCCAGAACAATACCCAAGTTCTGCATTTCTTTCAGTAAGTCTTTGCAAGGCGGCTCCAGCCCTCCTTCAGAGCCCGTTCCAGGGGCATAACGTCCCGGACCGTAGTGAGCCGGGCCGATCGCGCGCAAGCCATATTCGTATGCTTTCTCCAGATAACTGAGATCGATAATGGAGTCAGCTCCTTCGAGGCTTAAGACATATCCAATGGGCAAATTGGATTTATCGTCCGACGTCTCCCACCGTTGAACATGATCATTTAGCTGCTGTTTGTCACGGATCTGAACCATCAATCCCTTATCTTCCATGACTCGGTACCAGGCTAATTGAGCCTGTGTGATCGACCAGGCAATATCAGGACTATTCCAGCCGGGAAGTGGATTATCGGGAGCGACATATCGTCCAATTTGTGTTGCGATGCAAACGCCGATCTCGCCGCGCCGCATTTCCTCCAACGTGAGAACCCCTTTGCCACGGTCGACATAGTCCATTTTACCTGCTTCACGCTCGCGGACGTTTTTCAGGGTGTCTGTCAGGTCGCGGTTCCATTCCACCGCGTTCATAGAAATATCTAAATGGGCATCAAAGATCAGCATAAAGGCCTACACTTCCACCTTTTTATAAAAATATTTTTTGACAATGCTATCAACTGGTGGTGGCGTGCTTATCGTCACCACATAGCCAACAATAAACGAAGCCGCTAAACCCAGGATGATTGGGTCCGTACCAAACAATCTATATGGTGTGAAACCATCGCCATTTAGAAACCCCACACAATACATAGCCAAATGAGTTCCAAAGCCACCAAGCATCGCTGCTATACAACCCTGGTGATTGGCACGCGGCCAATAGAGAGCATAGACTACCGGAGCTAAAAATGCGGCCGCCAGTCCACTACCTGTATAGACAATAATATCCTGTAGAAATTCTGGGGGGTACATCGCTCCCACAAGAGCTCCCAGCCCCACCACCAATGTAAAGAAGTAGCTAAGCTTCTTGATCTTGTCTTCCGTGGCATTTGGATTCATATTTCGCTGGTAAATATCTCTCACCAAGGCGGACGAGATCATTAGAAGAAAACTGTCGACTGTACTCATCACCGCAGCAAACGGAGCAGCGATTAATAGACCGGCCAACCATCCCATTCCAATATTAGAAGTGAGTGTCACAGCCATTTGAGGCATGATCCGATCTGCTTCTGCTTCCATACCTGGTAAAAGCACTCTCGCACAGCAGAAAATCACAACCAACGGCATATAAATCAGGGTGTAATAAATCGCCACTGTGAAAATAGAGCGACGTAACGTTAACGTGTCTTTAAAGGCCATTAGACGAACCATATTACTGGGCTGACCTGTTCCCGAAATTGCCCACATGAAGAAGAAAGAGATGGCCAGACTCAATGGCAAGAATCCGTTCGCTTCCGTTCGATGCGGCCCCGGTGCCGTGAGGTAGGCGCCCCGCTGATCTTCTGAGGATCCGTGGGCATAAAAACCTTCATCAATATCAGCAAGTTTCAAATCTGCCAAATACGGGGTCTCCTGGACTTGTTCCGCATAACCTGCTAATTCCGTTTCTAAAATCCTGCCTTCCGTATAGACGATTTGAAACAAAAAGATGTCTATGGGGGCACCTGGTATACGGTCTTTCTTAGGGGTAATAATTGAATACAGCATGGCAATCCGCTGCTTCCCGTCTTTACCTTGAAAAGGTAGTAACAACCCAGGTTTAAGAGAAATATCTTCGATCGCCACCGGATAATCCTCAGGTATGTGCAAGGAAGCTTTGTTGAGTATTCGCCTAACCTTCAGTTTTGCCAAATCGGCTGCGGTTTCTACAGCGTTCTGAGTTTCTAATGCTTTCCAGGAACGTTGCCTATCGTTTTCCGAAACAATCTCAATAGCTTCCACAACAGCAAATCCCGTACTTTTTTCAAGCGTATATCGTTTCGTCGTTCTGAAGATTCGGTTGGTCTCTCCATAAAGTGGAAAACCTTGAGACGACAGCCACGTGCCTTGAGCAATACTGACATCCTCTTCCAGTGCTTCTGTCGACTCAATTACCAATGTCAGATAACGCGGAGGAAGCATTTCTCCCATCTCTTCAGTCACCAACGCCATACCAGTCTTGGTAGACTCACCGGGGTCAATAGCGTTGCTGGCCTGATTAATCGCCAAAGGGAGCATGATGACCACACCAACGACCATTACGACTCCCTGCATAACATCTGTCCAGACAACCGCATGAAATCCGCCGTAGGTTGTATAAACAATGACAGCTATCCCAAACACCACAAGACAAAACGTATAGTCTGTCGACTCACTGGAAAAATTCGCAAACCAACTTGGAAGCGATTCCACTACTGAGTTAAAGGCTTCAATCGGTCCCAGAAGTGTCCTTAGAATCTCGCTGCCGGCCTTAAATTGTGCGACGAGATTAAATGTCATAAAAAATATAATTAACGCCACACTGATTAACCCAAAGGACGCATTGTTAAACCGATCCCGCAGCACATCCGGGATTGTGATCGCTCCCGATGTTCTAGCAACCTGATTAATTCTCTTTCCTAACAAACCCATAACGCAGATGGGAACGACCATGTAGGAACCGATCCAAAGAGCAAGCACCCAACCATGACTATATATTTTTGCGGGAAACCCCATAAAGCTACCGCCAGATGAACTTGTAGCTGCCAGCGTCAAGGCAAATGCCCAAACACCGAGACCACGGCTGCCTAAAAAATACTCGCTCAGGAAATTTCGGCCCTGCAAAAGCTTGTTGGAAAGTCCAGCAATCACAAAAACAGCGACGATATAAATCAGGAACGTGATTAAAACAGCGTTACCTGATTCTCCCTGACCGATTAAAAGCGAAAGTGAATCAAGCATTACTCAGCTCCTTCCGTCTTAGGTGTCAAATGTTCTTCATCTCCGGCAACACCTAAATCGTCGTCTTGCATAAAGCGAAAGCAAAACCAAGTCGTGAAAAGGTCGGCTGCAATCCAGGGCGCCCCTATCCCCCAAACAATCCATGACGGAATTCCAAAAGTCGTTGGTATGTCAGTCGGGTCAGCAATGTTATACCCGTTGTAGTAGCAGTAAGGCACTGCCCAACACATCGCGACAAACCAACTTATGAAAATAACAATTGCTTCTCGTCTTGAGTTTACAAAAGTTGGATCGAGTTCATAAGCGTCCCATGACTCTGGGGAATCAACCGAGTTTTGCTCAGGATCCGTATCCATCATAGCTATATACCCTACATGGTTATTTGTAGTAACAAACGAATTGTTCATTCTACGGGTGTAAAACACCAGGGTGCAACCAGTCAGCACTACTCCCCGACAAAGGTTATGTGCCTTAAAATCACTTATAATTGTTTTTTAGTATCCAGCGGGATCATCCTAGTTCCAGATAAAGGTGTTGGTGTGTCAGCAGTCATCATGGATGGCAAAGCCATTTCCAAAGAAATCCAGACCGAGATCACTCAGGAAGTCGCTCAATTTGTTGAGCAGGCAGGAATCACTCCATGCCTGGCAGCCGTCTTAGTCGGAGATGACCCTGCCAGTGAGGTCTATGTCCGAAACAAGCACCGAGCCTGTGAGCGGGTTGGGATCACCAGTCAGATGCACAAACTGCCTGCCAGCACAACGCAGAAAGAGCTGCTGACGTTAATCAACCAACTCAATTTAGCCAACGATGTTCATGGCATTCTGATTCAACTTCCTCTACCTGAAGGCATCGATACTCTACTCGTGCTTGATGCGGTAGACCCTCGGAAAGACGTGGATGCTTTTCATCCGGAAAATGTCGGATTGATCTCACAGGGACGGCCACGCTTCCTACCATGCACACCGCATGGCGTACAGCAAATCCTCGATCGCTGTGGAATCGAAATGTCCGGGAAACATGTGGTCATTGTCGGTCGAAGCGATATTGTTGGAAAACCCATGTCCATGCTGCTCACTGCAAGGAACTCAACGCGCGGGCCTCAGGCTGCGAATGCAACCGTTACATTGTGTCACAGTCGTACGCGAAACCTGCCCGAGGTTTGCAGATCAGCGGATGTGATTGTGGCAGCCATCGGCGTTGCTAAATTCATTACGGCGGACATGGTCAAACCGGGAGCTGCCGTCGTGGATGTAGGTATCAATCGCACTGAGGAAGGGCTCTGTGGCGATGTGGATTTCGAAAAGGTTCGTGAAGTCGCCGGCCACATCACGCCGGTGCCTGGCGGGGTGGGACCTTTGACGGTCACGATGCTGATGTATAACACGCTCGATGCTGCCAAGCTATTTGCCGGCAGGTAAGTCCGACCAAGAGCGACCTTTGCCTGTCAGGCAAGTCGGCTATAATAGAGGATTGCCCGAATCGCTTTTTGCGTCGTCAATGCGTTGCCATTGATTATCAGCACAATCGATTCAATCAATGCCGTATCCAACACGCCCCTGACCCAAAGTTTCAACCATGTCATCTGCAAACAAAGAACCTCAGCCAAGTGCGATCGAAGTATTCAAAAACGACAGTGAATATCTATTGGGTGAAATCGGAACGGAATTAGTTGATCAAAATAACTTCTTTGGCAAAGGCAGCGTTCAACTGTTGAAACACCACGGAACCTATCAACAGGATGACCGTGACGTACGTGGCCAGATTCAGGATGACGGCAGTAAAAAACGATTTATCTATATGGTGCGAACGAGGATTCCGGGCGGACGCATGACGACCCGTCAATTTCTGGCACACCTTGATCTTTGTGATGAAGTAGGCAACACCACGCTACGCATCACTTCTCGTCAAACCCTGCAACTGCACGGTGTTATCAAATCAGACCTCAAAAATACCATTAAGCGAATCAATGATACGGAATTAACTACATTAGCTGCCTGCGGGGACGTTGCGCGTAATACCATGTGCTGCCCGGCCCCCTTTAAAAACGCCGTTTATGATGAACTGCGAGGACTCACCGACGAAATTGCAGAACGATTACGTCCGCGAACCAAGACCTATCACGAATTATGGCTCACCGATACCGATACCGGTGAAAAATGTCTGGTGGGGGGAGACTCGGAAGCTTCCCTTTCTGGCTACGACGGTGACGATATAGAACCAATTTATGGTCGGCAGTACCTACCCCGCAAATTCAAAATCGGGATCACACTTCCGCACGACAACTGCATCGATGTCTATACTCATGATCTGGGTCTGATCGCGGTTCTGGAAGACAACAAGATCACGGGCTACAACGTGTTAGTAGGTGGGGGACAAGGTCGTTCGCCAAGTGCTAAAAAAACCTTCCCTGCATTAGGTCAGAAACTCTGCTTTGCGACCAGAGCGGAAGTGATCAGCATTATCGAAGCCGTCGTTAAAGTCCAACGGGATCATGGAAATCGAAGTGACCGAAAAGTAGCTCGAATGAAGTATCTCATTCACAACTGGGGACTCGAAAAATTCAAGGCCAAGGTGGAAGAGTATTGGGGAGGTAGTCTAACAGAACCCGATCCTACTGATGTGACCGGACATGACGATCACATGGGTTGGCATGAGCAAGGAGATGGAAACTGGTTCTATGGTCTCAATATTGAAAATGGACGTATTAAAGATACGGAAACCATGAAGCTCAAAACGGCTTTACGAGAAATTTGCGAGCAACTGAGACCTAGCATTAACCTAACCGCCCATCAAAGCCTGATTTTCGGGGATGTCGCCGAAGGTGACAGGGCCAAATTAGAAGAAATCCTTATCCAGCATGGCGTTCTCCTTAGCGGTGACATTTCCAATGCCCGTCTATGGTCGATGGCGTGTGTTGCCTGGCCAACCTGTGGTTTGTCAATCACGGAAAGCGAACGCGCATTGCCAGGTATGATCGACGATCTGGAAGTTGCTTTAGATGATATGGGATTGTCTGAAGAGAAATTCACACTTCGCATGACCGGTTGCCCCAATGGTTGTGCCCGTCCATACAATCCGGAAATCGGATTGGTAGGGCGAGCGAAAAATAAGTACACCATGTTTGTTGGTGGTGCCCGAATCGGTAATCGACTTAGCTTCATTCACAAAGACATGCTGCCCGCTGAAGAAGTCGTGCCATCAATTATTAAATTATTTGAATACTTTAAAGAAGAGCGGCAGGGAAAAGAATCTATCGGTGACTTCTGTACTCGTAAAGGTAACGATGCTTTATTGGAATATGTGGAAGCGTGAGTATGTCCCGCACATTCGCTCTCTAAAGTGTTATTAATTATTGACCGTTTGCTAAACCGCCTTATTCATTCGGATAGTTTCGATGACTTTGGAAATCACCAGTCCTCAAAATCCTCGAATTAGAGAAGTGGTTCGCCTTAGAGATCGTCGCGGTCGTCAAAACCAATCGCGATTTATTATTGATGGCCTGCGGGAAATTCAGCGAGCATGTGCTACAAGTCTGATCATCGAAGAAGTCTATTTCGATACCGCTCAGTGTCAGCAAGGGCCTGAACACACGACGCTTTCCATCCTTCAGAAGAGCGGCATTAAACTCATCGAAGTGTCTGGTCGGGTCATGGAGAAACTCTCGTATGGCCAACGGCGGTTAGCCATGGTTGCTGTCGCAAAAACACCGCCCCTTCGTACTCTTGAAGACTTCACAGCAAAGCCAGAAGCATTCATCATTGTTCTGGAAGCTGTTGAAAAGCCTGGAAATCTTGGGGCCATTGTGAGAACGGCTGATGCGGCTGGTGTCGATGCAGTGTTCTTGTCTGGTGGTACCCACGACTTGTTCAATCCAAACACTATTCGTAGTAGTAGTGGAGCTATCTTTCACCTACCTGTCATTCACACACAACACGACGAATTGGAATCATGGCTCGATGACAACGCTTTCAAAACATTTGCAACTCGGGTTGATGGAGCCATCAACTATGCTCAGGCTAATTTCACTGGCAAAGTTGCGTTTGTAATGGGTACAGAGGCGACCGGCTTAAGTAATGACTGGAACCATCAGAATTCATCTGCCATCAGTATCCCTATGCTGGGAATTGCCGATAGTCTGAATGTGTCAACCAGCTGTGCTGTTATTTGTTTTGAAGCTCTTCGACAACGATCGCAGGCTTAGGTCGAGCGTTCTAAGGAAAGCGCACAGCACACCCTGCATCAAGTCGATCACCTGTCCGGGCGGTTAACGTCATTCGACTGGAACGTGCTCCTGCTCCACAGGATCCAAAAATTGCATCGGCAAAGGAGGCCTCTAAATCAGCCGAGCTAAAGTCGGGAGAATGATTGGTCATCAGGACGAAGCCACGCTGTTTTCTGGTAAGTTCTCCGCATATTTCCAGCAATGGCAACAAATGCTTCCCAATCTTCCAAACTTGATTTTTCGGCCCGTGACCGTAAGACGGAGGATCCAGAATGATTCCCTGATACTGATTGCCTCGTTTCAATTCCCGCTGACAAAACAAGAACACATCCTCCTGAATCCAACGAATCGACGCTTCACTCAATCCACTTGAAGCTGCATTCTCCCGAGCTCGTTTAATAATATTTCCCGCACTATCAATGTGAGTTACACACGCTCCTGCTGCCGCGGCAGCTAGTGTGCTCCCGCCTGTATAGGCAAACAGATTGAGAACGTTCACGGGTTCCTGTCGGGCATGTTGCAGGCGTTTTACCTGCTGTCTGATCCAATGCCAGTTTTCAGCCTGTTCGGTAAATACCCCCAGATGTCCCACCGGACTTAGCTTCAAGTTGAGTCGGAACTGATCCTGAAAGCTAATCGACCAGGATGGGAAATCCCCACCATTCTTACCGAAATCAACCTTTGCATCGGACTGAAGAAGACTCCACTTACCTTTAAGACCATCCTTACGATCAAACCTCACATGTGCTTGTTGCCACAATTCGGCGACAGATTTGGACGCCCGTTCTGCCGGAGGACAGGGACGGTCAATAATCCAATTACCAAATCGTTCTAACTTACGCCCGGCACCAAAATCCAGCAATTGGTACTGATCCGTCTGAAAACCACAACCCGACATTTCTCAAACTCCCTTTACTGAAGAGGTTGAGCACCAACGGGAGCTTTGACGGCTCCTGGTTCTCCGGGAGCGAGTGAGCCGGGTCCTTGTACAGGACCCTGATACTCGGCAGGAAGCACCGTCGGCTCTAAGGCATCGTTGAATGAAAATTCACTGTGGTATTTCGGTTTATTTTCCACCGTCGTTGAATACTTCGGACGTTCAAACCACTTAGCAACATTAAATACATTCGTATTGATTCGATGACCAGCAAATTTTGGCTCGTCATAAATAGTTCCCCATTGCAGAGGCCCAGCCCCGAAGATCCACATGTCATTAGAGGTCGAACGAGCATAGTTAACACCCGACTGCCAAATCGGATCGCGGTCGGTCTTGTCATATACGAAGACCGATATCTTGGCGAGACCCGAACTATCATCCCGTTTGGCAATAGAGATTTCCGGCAGTACCGGAACCGTCGGCACGCTAGGAATTAAAGCCGTAAACGTTCCTAATGAATTGTTACCCGGAATACCATAAGTGATGGTCTGGCTATCTGCACCTAACGCACCTACACGCGGTTCGACGACGTATTCTGCGTCACCAACGGAATCCACCAAGTGGCAATTATGAGCGAACAATTGTTGCCGCAGGGCACTAACAATATAATTCGCGTTGACAAAACCGAAACCTTTTACGGCCACCACGTACTTTGAGTCGAGATAGACTTTTTCGCCAGCAATATCACTAAAATCCAGATTGCCAACTGTGAGGTCAACTGCATTGGACATTAGAAGTTGGTCCGTACCAGTCTTAACCTTAGTCGTACCGCAACCGGTCAATAGACAACCACATACGAGCACCAACAAAAGGTGTTGCAAATAGCTATTTTTACAGCAAATTGAATTCATCTCTCTAACATTCCCCGCAGGCCCCCCCACATGGAAAAGTCGAGAAAGTATACGAAAACATCTCCGAAGCCTCCAGATGAGTTTTCAAACTTCAAGTCAGGCCATCAACATAGGACCCAATACCGGCCCTTTGGCGAATCGGGGACGAGCTGATTCTGATGCCAAGAAAGAAGATTTCCCTTGAAATGCTTAACTCATTAGCGGTAACGAGCTTAGTATTGGAATTTTATTAAACACCCCTACACAAGTGACAACAACTTGCGTACAGCCGAGCCAATATCGTCCTGTCGCATCAGACTTTCGCCAACGAGGATTGCATCCACATCCTGTTCCGCCAGCATGAGGACATCTTGCGGGGTATAGATGCCCGATTCCCCAACCAAAAGACACTCATCGGGTACTTGTTGTTTCATATCAATCGTATGTCCAAGATCGGTTTCAAAGGTATGAAGGTTACGGTTGTTCACACCAATTAAACTGGCGCCTGCTTCGAGTACTCGCTGACAATTTTCGGGAAAATAGAATTCAACCANGGGTGTGAGGCCAAGATCGATCGCTTCACTATGCAACTTTCTNAAATTGCAATCATCCAAACACTCGGNAATCAATAATACGGCATCCGCTCCCGCCACTCTGGCTTCGAGTAATTGATAGGTATCAAGAATAAAGTCTTTCCGAAGAATCGGAATCTCGACGTGTTGGCGAATCGCTGTAAGGTACTCCAAGTTACCCTGAAAATATTGCTCGTCTGTCAGGCAGCTAATACAAGATGCTCCATTAGCCTCATAGGCCTTAGCAATATCAACTGGATCGAACTTTTCTCGAATGAGGCCTGCTGAGGGACTGGCTTTCTTTACCTCGGCGATCAGTTTGATCGGTCCATCGGCAGACAAGGCCCCAAAAAAATCACGCGTGGGAAAAGCATCGGCCAATCGCTCGCGTAAGTTCTTTTCTGATACTCTCCGTTTGGCTGCTTCTACTTCAGCCCGTTTGGTCTCAACGATTTTATCCAGTACGCTACCGGACTGTGACATGATCCCATCCTCTATGCTGTTTGTATTTTCTTAGGAATTCCCGCGTCCCATCTTCGCCAAGAAATCGAGTCATTTTCCAGTAGGGACGTTTTCCACGGACAAAACGACGTTGTGGATCTCGCGGTCGTCCCTCATTTTTACATACCAGACATTGAGTTCCCGTATGTGTCTGTGATGTTGCCCTTGCTCCGCATCGCCCGCAATGCGAGTCCACAAACCAATACACTCCATCCGTCTCAGCTTCCGGCACCAATTGTACGTGGAGCGGGATATCCTGCTCAATACTTAATCGTAACGCCCGACGAAATGCATCCCAAGGGGGCGTAACCCGACAGGGTACTCGTTCCAGAATCTTATCCAGCACTTTCAGTTGCAGATTCCGTTGCTTTGCCGACGGGCTTCTGGAGATCCATAACCCGTACCACGCCGGAGAAGTCTTATCAAATACCTCCCGAATACGTTCTCCTAATAGGCGATTTTGCTGTAACTCTTCTTCCAGGAGTTCCCGCAAATCAACCACACCTTGTGGAACGTCACGTACTAAGTCGGGGAAGACAACTTCACTAACCGGCATGAGCCCAAAGCATCCAACCCATGCCGAGCTATCCGTTTGTCTTAAAACATTGGCGGGACAAGATTCACATGTCCTGGAAACCGCTTTCGGGTCTCCATAAAACTCGAAAACATCATGAACACGGAAGCCGAGTATCTCTTCTACATCAAGGACTTCCGTTTCCAGCGGCTGTACGACTAATCCATTTAAAACTCGATCCTGTTTCAAGGCATTCTGATAAACACGAATCGCTCGCAGATGTCGCTCTGTTCTGTTTGGATCAGTCCATTTTGGAAAATCCCGCAGCGGACACTCGTGAGCCAGTGCCCAGCGAATAAATTCAGGGGTCTTACCTTGCATCGACGGACTCCTCCACCAAAGCTTTGCCCGATCGCAAGTGCGCAGACATGGTTAATGTTTGAAGTGACGACGACCCGTGAAGATCATTGGAATACCATGCTCATTACAAGCTTCAATCACAGACTCATCCCCCCGGGAGCCTCCCGGCTGAATAATCGCAGCAATCCCTGCCTCTGCTGCGGCATGAATGGAGTCCGGGAATGGAAAAAACGCATCCGAAGACAACACGGCACCTTGAGTACGTTCACCGGCCTTACGAATCGCAATCTCCACTGAATCCACTCGGCTCATCTGACCAGCCCCAGCCCCTACCAAAGATTGTTCACGACAAACTCCAATGGCATTGGACTTAATGTGTCGAACCATCTGCCAGGCAAATTTTAGTTCTTTTACCAGAGCTTCATCAGGCTTTGCTTCCGTTACGACTTCCCAGGCGGGGTAATCATCCGCAATGATATCAGCATCCTGTACAAGCATTCCTCCATTGATATGTCGGAATGATAATTCACCCTCCTGATCTTCAAGGTTGCCAACCTGCATCAATCTTACGTTATTACGCCATTTTGGTTTGGTCGTGAGAATACCAATGGCTGAAGCTGAGAAATCCGGGGCAATAATTGCTTCGACAAACAACCCAGGTTCGGCTAGCAATTCTGCCGTCTGTTCATCCACGACTCGATTCATTCCCAAAATACTACCAAAGGCACTTAATGGATCGCCAGCCATTGCTTTCCTGGTAGCTTCTACGAGAGATCCACTCGTAGCCGCTCCACACGGATTGTTATGTTTAATCACGCTACAAGCAGGTTCCGTGAACGGTCGAACAATATGCAATGCCGCATCGAGATCCAGCAGGTTGTTATAAGAAAGATCTTTCCCATTGAGCTGACGGGCATTTACAGCATTGGCACCAGAACGCCCAACAATAGAATAAATCGCGGCTTGTTGATGAGGGTTCTCTCCGTAACGCAACTCTTTCTTGAGCCGCATAGAGATCGTCTTGTTTTCAGTAAACATACTATCTGTTTCGGCCCCTGCAAAATAATCCGCAATCGCCTGATCATATTCAGCTGTCATTGCGAATGCCGCAGCGGATAATTTATTACGCGTATCTTGTGAAGTACAACCGGCTTCGGCAACTTCGACTAAAACAGAAGAGTATTGTTCAGGATTGGTGACGATCGATGTAAACTTGGCATTCTTAGCAGCCGCTCGGACCAAACTTGGGCCACCAATATCAATTTGTTCGATGGCCTGCGATTTCGTTACACCAGGCTTAGCAATCGTTGCCTGAAACGGGTATAGATTCACCACCACCAACTCAAAGCTATGGATGTCATGTTCTTCTAAAGATGCCATATCGTCTTCACGATCGTGACGGCAAAGAATCCCCGCAAAGATTCTTGGATGTAATGTCTTCACTCGACCATCCATCATCTCTGGAAAACCTGTGTACTCAGCAACATCTAAAACCTGAATGCCACTTTGCTCTAAATGACGACGAGTCCCGCCTGTGCTATAGATCTGTATGCCGGCAGCCTCAAGACCCTGGGCAAAATCGACGAGACCCAATTTATCGCTAACACTTATTAACGCGCGTTTAATAGGAGGGGAGGACATTGATGACAGATTCCATGCATTTAATTTGAAACTTCAAACCGGTAACGAGTCGCTCAATCTAATATAGCAACTCAATGCATGAGTGTGGTTTCTCATCGCTAAACGGTCAAGTAGCCATGAGACAGAACCTGCCTTCGCGTCTAAAAGAAAAGAATCTTAATTTTGGAACGGATTCTTCGGGGCTGCGTTTCCACCCCCATTATTACCGGGTGCAAATGGATTATTGGCTGGAGGACTATTCGCTCCACCGTTATTTCCCGGAGCAAAAGGATTGTTTGCCGGGGGAGCATTTCCACCATTGTTACCCGGAGCAAACGGATTGTTAGCGGGAGGCTTATTACCACCGAAAGGATTATTGGCAGGCACGGTGGGAGGCATTGGGTTGCCGGCCGGAGGCATCGGTTCATTGTTTGGCTGAGCAGCATTTGCGTCGTCCTGTTTATCTTCGGCCACTGCAAGCGCTGTTTCATCTACATGCAATAATGGATACTTCTGGTGGATTTCACGAACGCACTGAATCAATCCCTTGCGAGTGCCCATATAGATACGGTCCGTAAGTGGATTACTAACAACGAAATCAACTTTTCCAGCAGCCACTGTTTCAAAACTTCCGCCGGTTTCCAAATTAAGAATCATTAAGTTACCAAGTCGGTCCAAAGCGTAGAGACGATTACTGCTAGCGGCCACGATTCGCTGTAGATTTGCTTGAGTCCAGACAATCTCACCATTTCTCATATCCAGACAATAACAAGTCTTATCACGGGACACGATATAAGCCCGATTCTTAACCAGCACAGGTTCATTTGTCAAAACTTCACCTAGACTCTGACGCCAAACCATATCTCCGGTCATTTCATCGATACAGTAAACAAAACCATCGAGGCAATTGGCGACATATCGGCCAGGTGCCTGATATGCAATCGGGGCGATCACTTTTCCTAAGGTATTCACTCGGTACCACATCGACGCCTTCGCCGTGCCGGCAACATAAACGTTTCCTCGATCTGTCGACCAAGCAAGACTGCGTTGTCCCAACACAGGCTGAGATAACACTCGACCCGTCGACGGAAGCAATTCCGGTTTCCAATTAAAAACCTCCANATTGTATACTTCGACTCGATTTTCAACTGAAGGGACAAAAATTCGNTTCCCTAAAGAAACCGGTCCAGCGCCGGGTAATGCCTGNAGTTTTCGTGATTCTATAATNGCTCCATCGGTNTTTCTTAAGACGAAGATGGAGATNCCTGAAATNACAATGGTATGTTCATCATTGGTGCAAACACCCGAAGTTGGATGTCTTGGATCACCGACTAGAGCAGTCCAATAGATCTGGCCTGTCTCAGCATTCAATAACTGCACATCCCCTCGATCGGAGACAACGGCCATATAGATTTTAGGAACGGTGTGTTCACTAATCTCACTTTCGCCACCGTTTTGACGAATAAGAGCTGACTGTTGGGTAGCACGCTTTCGAGCTTCGTCACGACCTAATGGCCGGCCAAAATTATCCAGATCTTTATCGTGAATAAAGTAGGATTTTTCACCGTCTGTTACCTCAAAACTCCAATCAGCTTCTGTTGAACTAACATGGATATATACATCTGAGATCTTACTAGCAAAAGGGTTTTTCGCTGCCTGCATATACCAGGAACGTTCCAACCCAAGATTCCGGGCTGTATTTTCCGTGATCAAACCTGTTGATGAAAGCTGGCCCAAACAGACAGAACTGATCATGAAAAATAGAAACAACGCTAATAGGGGATGAGCGTAAATCTTACGCATGGTAACTACACCTATAAAAATAAAAAAGTAACCAGCTAGAAATCTAGTATTCACCGGCCTATCCACCTAAGCTCACCTTAGTAAGCACCGGACGTTTTTCCTTTGTAATCATACAACGCAAAAACCTAAAGAATAGAGATTTTCTTCCTCATCTTATATCGTCGGAACTTTATCTAGCTTCTATAACTAAAACACCAATTCTTACTCGGTACTTAATTTACAGCTAAATCAACCGATACAGCACAAATCCTACTAAATCGTCGAACAGTTACTACAATCGGTTTAAACATACCCAAAGCCTAGTGACCGTGATCCTATTTTTCCGGTAGAACAATGGTTTACCCCCATAGACCGGCACTCTCGAGACTCCTAAATTGAAGGAAGACGGTTAGGACCTTTTTAAGGACTAACTGTTCTTCCGGAATAATTATCACCCTGGAGAACTTCCCGGTGTCACAAGTATCAAATCTGAATGCAGAAGAATTTGATGCTTTAGAGCAACTGCTGGGATATCTCAACTTCTCCTCCGGCACACCGGACCCGCAATTTCTCAAAAACCTCAATGTGGTTTGGAAAAATCTGGCCGAACAATATCCTGATGATACCTGGACACATCTGTATGATCTTCTGACCGATGCGATCACTCACTTCAACGAAGAAAAGGAAGCATTTGCTCAAATCGAACAGGCGCGGATCGTTCTGGAAATCACCTTTGATCAATTGTTACGTTCCTACTTCCTGTTCCACCAGGACCTATTATTTCATTCCAGTGAAGTTCAGCTCTTCAATGCCTTCTTTATTGGACGAGCCTTTGAAGTCGTCCTCCAAAACGGACCGGATTTCCAATCTTTGGATACCGAAACCCTGATGAATCAATTTAACGACTTCATCGGTTTTCGACCGGTCGCCACATTGGAAACACAAAAACACGAACCCTATGTTAATGAGTGGTTGCGGCCCGTGCCGTTGTACATTCAGGGTGCCGGAGTTTGCGAAGGTCCCTACAAGGAAGTCATCGCACTCACAATCCATCTGCTGGAACAAACGGAGGAGTCTATTCTGAGACAAGCTGACTTCCACCCTGCCAAACTGTTAGAACTGGCAATCGATCCCCGAGCATACGATTTCGATCACCCAGTTAACAAACGGCCTAACCATCATTTCGGCATGTGGGATCCGCATCATATCGACAATGAAGGATACTATGATCGCTACATCATTCAAACGGTAACTCTGGACTCGTTGATGACCCGTTTCCAGAATGGCGGAGACCTTTCTTCGGAAGAGTTGCTCTTTGAAGCTTCGGCTGTATTGGCTGGCACCATTCTGATGGCATCAGGGATAAGCGGATGGGGACCAGCCTGCCATGATTCTTCGACAAATCTTTCCACGCTGATGCCGCGTATTGCCAAGTATCGCGACGATTTTTATCGACAGTTATTAGGTCAGATTGACCGTGAGCATCGCGACCGTCTGGCAGAAGAAGCGTTGATTAGACATCAACCTTTTGGAGCAGCCCGACAACACCTCAATGCTCAACTCACTGAAACACGAGCCAGTCAGCTCGAACACATCCACCTGGGACAGGTATTCGCATTCATGGGCCATCATGATGCCGCACGCGACAAAGTCGGGAAAGTCCCCGTCCCGTCGGCAAGGTTTCGCTGCCGTATCGCATGCCAACTGGACCAATCTCTTCAAGCCCTCGACAACAACGATCTGGAACAAGCGGTTGATATTGCTTCCTCCATCTTCTACTTAATCCAACGATCTATTCAGTGTGGAGCATTCGTGGATCCCTGGAATATTTTAGGCTTTGACTGCCAATTCAGTTTATTCCCGGCTATGGAAAACAGTGTGCATGACCATCGAATAGATGAGTTAATTATTATTATTGAGCAGTTTTTCGCCCTCCTGTCGAAATCATGGAGTGAAGCAGCGGCCAGCGACAATCAAGAGCTTTGTAATCGTATCGACGCGAATTTCCACGAAGCTGCTCAATGGTGGCACAAATATGCCGCTCATGAAGTCAATAGCGTACACGCTGCAGACCCATTCGAACTATACCACGCAGCTAAACGAGTCGCGGAAGCCCTAAACCTCTGGTACAAGGATAACACCAGTGCCGGAAGCGTCAGGTTCTGGGCACCATATGTCGAGCTCTTTGATTCCCCGAATGCCTATTCATTGGTGGTTCACTCCTTGCTGGAACAAGGCGACCAAATCGCTTCAAGAGCGTTATTAATTAATTGGTTAAGTGAAGCAGAAAATGTTCCGCTCGAACAAAATGATTCCTCCTACTATATTCTGTCGCGCCGCTGGTTACTGGATGTCCTCAGTCACTCTTCAGCCCAACTGCTGACCACAAAAGAAAATGATACACAGGATTCTCCACACGAAACCTGGGAAAAGATTCGAAAGTATTTTGATTACTTGGAAGCCAACTCTGAGTCTTATTGGGATGTACCTACTTTCGAACTGGGTACACCGACAAATCTGCCTCATGCGGATGATGATTTCGAAATTCCGGAAGAGGACAATGAGTACGATATCTTCAGTGCTGCCTATGAAGATGTTTCGTATGTCGATACAACCGACGATGGTGTCGAAGGAAATATCTTTGATACTTCCAATACCAATCAGGATGAACTACTGCACGCCGGAGAACACATCGATCGCCAGCTTGCATTTCATGACAGCCTGGCACAACAGTGGAAGATCGCTGGCATGGGACATGCCATTGTCATAAGACAAAGCCAAGGGGAAGTCGACCAAGAATTCATTCAGTCCAGCCTCGATACAATTTCAAGCTGGTCTCAACGGCTTAGGAAGAATCGTGACGAACTTGAAAGGTTACTCGAATCCATTAGTAGCTATGTCATTGCAGCCCCTGTCGGAGACTTCGAATCGATGACAGAGTATGATCGGCAACGAATTACCCTTGAATCGCTCATGGAACGAGTTATCTCTACTATCATTGAAGTCACAGACACCCGACGGATTCTGGATTCGGTGGTTCTGTTCCTTGAAAACACACTAGGCCAAGGTCGTGAAGAACCAGCCATTGTTGAGTTCCAGCAACTGACACTCACGATATTTGCCGCACTGATACAGGGTGATCAGAACACGGTCAGAAAACACTGGCAAGAACTACTCGATGGGATGGCACAATTACCATTATTGTATATCCCTCTATCAAAAGGGGGTGATCCACAGGAAATCGTGCTCCGTCGAGTGCGGCAAAGAACCATTTCAGATTTACTATTATGGCTTCCTCGCATGGGTTTTGTCGTCGAAACATGCCAGTTACTGGAAACGGCGCGTACAATGGAGCGACAGCATCCGGCCGGGCTTGGAGCCGTAACAGAATTTGATGAATTGTTTCACATTGGCTATGAAGCCATCGTGGAATGCCTAATCCATTCAGCTCCCGAATGGGCTGCTATGCAGATACCTGCCGCAACCGCCGAAGGGGAAGAGCAAGCCCAGGGATCGGTTACACTTCGCGCAGAAGAACAATTAGTTCAGGCATTAGAGCAGGTCACCGAAGCCCTTCTAGGTAGTTGGTTAAAACATAGCCAAACCTTAAGGCTTTCAATTCTCGAGAGAGTCGCACACCGCAGTACCTGGGAGAATGTAGTTCAATTTATCGAAAAATATGGAGGGGAGATCTTCACTCAGCAGTTTCTAGCCATGGGGAATATTCGAGGGATCCTATTACAGGGTGTTGATGCGTGGCTTCAGGCAATCCGCGATGAGCCTCATCTCGAACTGCGATTACTCGATGCGATTGAACGTGATATTCCACTCCAAGAAGCAACGAATATTCTTTCGTTAATCCTTGAGTCTATCGTCGAGAATTATTCTGAATACCGGGACTACAACAGTACCACAACGCAAAGTGACCGTGGCGAGTTACTTTACACGCTCCTTGACTTCCTCCGTCTGCGAGTCCGTTACGACCGGATCTGCTGGAATCTGCGTCCTGTCGTTCTTGCCCACAAACTTCTTATTTCTCATCACAACGACGAAGCAGCACACATCTGGCGTCAAAGTTTGACGGAACGGATTCAAGAGGAAGCCGACATGTTTGTCAGTCGCCTCAAAAAACTTCAAGCTCAGTATTCTATACGTATGCGTACTGTAGCCGATCGGGTCGACGAACGATTCGTCCGGTCAATGGAAGTGGACCATCTTCGTTCACTCGTCAAACCAAGTCTGGAAGAGAGCAAAGATATTAAGGCGGGGCGTCCAAGTTTTAATGAATTGCTGAGGATGACTGAAGAACTACTCGAAAATCCATCCGGAGCAGGGCTCGAAGTTCCTTCCTGGTTGATCGCTCTGGAGGAAGAGATCGAGGTGCTGCGATATCCAAACTATATCAAACATGACGAGAAACGAATGCGTGAAGTAATTCCTCAGACAAAACTGTCCTATGACGAATTGCAGCAGCAACTGACATGGTGGCTTGAGCAACAATAAANAACCAGCGNCTTGCAATTAGTGCCTTGTTACAAGAGATGCGGCCAAAGACTGTCACTNACTAATAACCCCTCTTGCGTCAAGCAAAGTNGATCATCGGTTCGCAGGAAGAATCCTTGCTCAATAAACTTTTCAAGCTGTTCACCGGCTAGTTCCCATGGCGTCATACCTGTCTTTTGCTGAAACCACGCATCTGTAATTCCATCTAATCGTCGCAAAGCAAACACTAGTATCTCTCGATAAAGCTCTTCCCCGATTACGTATTCTGATTCTGCCACAACCGACTTTCCCTCTAAAGCCTTGCTTATATAAGTTGTAGTACTGCGGTGATTCACTTGACGAAAACCGTCTACGTACCGAGCGGCTCCCGGGCCTGCTGCAAAGTATGGCTCACCAAACCAATAAACCTCATTGTGGCGACACTCGAAACCGGGTTTCGCATAATTTGAAACTTCGTAGTGATGATAACCATGCTCGATAAGCATATGCCGGGCAGTTAAGTAGAATTCCCGTTGCAAATCATCACTCAACTCCTCTAATTCACCGTTTTCAAATCGACTCCAAAATGATGTGCCTTTCTCAATCGTTAAGCCATAGGTGGAAAGATGTGTTGGCTCGTATTCCAAAAGCAACTTCAGATCCCGCTCCCATTGTTGTAACGATTCGTCAGGCACCCCATAAATCAAATCCATGGATATCGAATCGATAGGAGATAACAGCTCAAAGCAATGCTCTAATTGAACAGCGCTGTGGTTACGTTCTAACACAGCAAGCTTGGATTCATCAAAAGATTGGCCCCCAAGACTCACTCGATTGATACCAACTTCCTGAAACAATTCAACGTATTCCGAAGTCATGTCCTCCGGATTAGCTTCTGTAGTAAATTCGCCGTCAACAGCCAGAGGAAACCAAAACTTTACTAGTTCCATCAATTCCTGAAACTCTGATAATCGCAACTCCGTGGGGGTGCCGCCACCCAGGTACAAGGTATCTACTTCAGCAGGCTCACCTAGCAATGCCAATTCTGCTTTTAGGGCATTTAGATAAGAACGGTGGAGATCGGGGCGACCTGCGATCACGGTGAAATTGCAGTACCCGCAACGATGACGACAAAACGGGACATGAATATAGGCCGAGCGTGGAGCGTTTATTGGTGACACAACCGGGAACTCTATAACCACAGATGGAGACGGTCTGCCAAAGAGGCTGGCAATGCGTCCTGAACCAGTTTCTTCACTTGATGGTAGTTATAACGAGTACTGAAATGTGAAGCGATAATCAATTCATTCTGAAATCGATCAGCACGATCTATAAAATCTTCCAAATGCATATGCCCATTTTTACGAATCTTATCCTGACTATGATCCTCGGCCACAAAAGTCATTTCGGTAATCAGGATTTTTGCCTGATAAAGTGCGGGCGTTAAGTCGAGACCTTCCACACGGGTATCACCGGTATAACCCAATAAAGGAATACGCACCTCGTGGGAAACTTCACGCCCACTCTGTCGTATATCACGTATCTCTTCACCTGACAATTCCACGTATTCAGGCTTGAGCTTATTGCGTCGGTGCCAAACCAGATAGCTTAGCGAAGGAACGGTATGACGTGTTTCACCAACGGTAACCAGATATTCACGATTCAATTCAATCTCATCACCCGGTTCAACACCAATGAGATTACATGGCAAACGTCCACGATCCAACTTTGTATAAGCCTTCAAGATTGCATGCACCGTCTCTACCGCATGAGTTGGCAGGTAGATAGTTGGAGGATCCATCTTCATCATACGGCGACGAGCTACATACACCGGTAAAGCTACAAGATGATCCAAATGACAGTGGGTTACACACCAATTCGGAGTGCCCATGAATTCCCATGGATGCGCTCCCAGATCGAAACCCAGTTTTAGCTCGGGTACACGCCAGTACGACTGGACAGCTGCGCGCGAGAATCCTTCGATCGTAAGATCGCCATGAGTTAACGATTTGACTGGTAAGTTTTTCACACGCCGTACTGCTCAAGGGAGGAGTGATAGATTGGTGCATTGAATTATGAATAGGAAAAGAGATTCTATCCAGAGTAAATCGAGAGACGCCTCAATGAGTCTCTCTAACGCATCTTCGTGGGCATATCATCCAGTCTAGGTTTCTTATGGTCATACTCTTCAACATTTGAGACGTCGATATTGGCGTCAAAAGCTTGACCCGCTGTCACCCAAATATCTCCACCGACATTATCCTGAATCGCATCCACCCCGTGGTGACGGACTAGTTCGAGAATCGATAGAAACATTCCAATGATGGCAGTCTTATGCATTCCCATCTGGAAGAACTGTGACAAGGCCACTCGGCCTTCCTTTACAATCCGCCTGTGAATTTGACGCATATAGACGTGAATCGGGGTATCATCAAAAATCACCGTTTCCTGAGGAACAACCTGAATATCTTTTAGAATTCGCCCCATAGCGCTTACCAAGTCCCAAAGTTCAACATCCTGAATCGGCTGTTCGGCGACATTCACTTTCCGAGGTGGTAAGTCATTCGACTGACGAACATGACGTTGTCCCCAGCCACGTGCCCGATTTTCAAGTATCATCGCGGCATCACGGTACTGCTTGTATTCCAACAAACGTTGAACTAACTCATCCCTGGGATCTTCAATCTCTTCGCCGACCTCTTCAAGACGAGGCAGCACCAATCTAGATTTGATCTCTGTCAACGTACTGGCGAGATCAAGAAAATCACCTACTTCATCAATCTTGAGTTGCTCAATGATCTCAAGGAATTCAAGATACTGCTCCAACACTTCGGCGATGGGTACATCGGTAACATCTACTTCATGCTTGCGTACCAAATACAACAATAAATCCAGCGGACCCTTAAATACATTTAGTTCCACTCGAAAATCTTCAGCTATCTGAGGCACGATCTAACTCTCTATTGACCATAGAACAACACTAATGCCACACTTCGACGGAGCATCGTAATGTGTAACCCTCTGAGACTTCTAGACCAATTACCTTTTCTATTATGTTAGAAAAAGACCAATCCATATTGATTTGTATTATTGATAGGCGTATTGTGCACGTACGAGCATCGGATTATAGCTTACTTTGACCCTGCCTTCCTAACTTAGATGCTCTCCCACCCGATAGTCCCCCCCCCTTTCGCCACACGAAAAAGCCTATCACCCACAGCGTGGGTTAAAGGCCACTTTGACTTAAATATTCATAAAAACAATCTCCGCTTAGATTTGGTTAAAGCCTAACCTTGGGTGGAGACGTTCAAACTTTCTATTTAACGTAGTTGAGGATGTGTGATGATTGAAATCAAACATGCAACAACACAAGATGTCTTATATCGAGTTGAAGAACACTCATTACGGGACGCTAACCTTGATAATGCCAAAATTGCCGGTGCAAATCTCTCCAGCCTAGATCTGCGGGGAGTTACATTCCGCAACGCGGATTTGCGTGAAGTCAACTTTAGCAGAGCGAATCTTCAGGGAGCGATTCTGATTAATGCTAATCTAAGCCGAGCCAACCTGGAATTCGCCAACTTACAGCAAGTTGACATGACCAATGCTTTTTTAGATGACGCTTGTTTTGCTGAAGCTGACTTATCACATTCCATTCTGCGATATAGCAAAATGTCCCGAGCAGATTGTAAAGGTGCGATTCTCCAACGAGCCGACATTAGCTTAGCCGATTTAAATCAAGTCAATTGCAATGACGCCAACATGGCACATTGCGATCTACGAGGTACTAATCTGGCTGGTGCCAATCTGAATGGGGCAAATCTGACAGGAGCAAATATGCTGGATGCCAAGATGGTCGATGTACAAATGACTGGAGTCCATATGGAAAATGCAATCGGTCCCCATGGACAGGTCGTACCCCTACATCGAACCGAAACTAAGCATTTGCGGTGGTGGGAATTCTGGAAACGTTAAGTAGATAATTCCGGAATAACATAAGGCCCTCGAGGAATCACCGCGATCGATGTATCTTCACCATGTTTTGCGACTGCTTCCTGCACGGCCAATTCAACACTCTCCGCTGAGTCTACATAAAGCTTGTTGATCGTCTCAGCCGACAAACCATCTGTGACCACTTTCACTTCTGCTTTTCGCAAGACCTTGGCAAGCATCTCCAATTGCCATTGATCCATCACAAAATATTCCGGAGACATGATTTCCACCATAAAGTCTTCGATATCCGGATGACGATCGAACAAACTAGTGAATTCAGGACTGCCAATCCCCTCGCTCATTGAGGCAGCCACAATGATGGTACCTCCAGATTTCACAATGGGAACAGCTGCCATCATTCCTTTCACGCTTTGGTAGAAAGTGGTATCCAGCGGATAACCGGCTGAAGAAGTAATCACAATGTCATACTCTTGCTCGACGCGGTCGACAACAATGTCACGACAGAAATCTGCGCCTTCCTGAAATGCACTCAACTGATCACCAGCAACAAATTTTAATGGACGGCGGTGCGCATCGATAACGACGTTCACAATGAAGTCACAGCCCGCACGATTGGCAATCCAGGTATTCTCACTGTGCACAGGATTTCCTTTTAGCTGACCGGTGGCCGCCTGAGGGTGCTCTAAGAAACGGGGGCTATGCCACGCACGAATCGTTTCAAGCCCTGCAATGCCTGGACAAATTAATTTACGACCTCCTGAGAAACCTGCCATAAAGTGAGGTTCAATTAGCCCCACGGTAATTTTAAGGTCCGCTTCCATATAGTGAGTATTAATCCACATTGGAATACCACGCGGCGACTTGCCAAGAAAGACCAGTTGGTTTCGGTCCTGTGCATCGTGATTAATAATGGTGTACTTGGCAGCTATATCAGCACCTACCATCTCCACAATCTCTGCCGGATGACTGGGGCGATGAAGGCCGGTAGCGATAAGAATCTTAACATTCCCCGGAGTGATCCCGCCGGCATGCAAGGTCTCAAGCAAAGGTTCGAGTATGAGTTGATTAGGTACCGGTCGCGTAATATCACAAATGACAATACAGGCACTAGAACGCCCCTGAATGATTTCACTCAGGGGCGGTGTATCTGTTGGACTGTCAAAAACCTCTTGAAGAGCAGCGCGATCCGATTGATTTGGCTGATCTGCAACGGGAGTAGCTACTTTATAAGATAACGTCCTGATATTTAAGTGATCAGGCAGAGTAACATCGAGACCCTGCTTACCGTAATCAAGACGAATATCCATCAGCCAATGGATTACTCTTCTTCTGGTTCCGTGGTTTCTACCGCAGTTTCTTCCTCGAGACCCTTCTCCTTCTTCTTACGCCTTAAAGAAACCTTCTCAACCCGTACTTTAGGTAGGCCAAAAGGAGAATCTCCGGTATTCCAACGCTCTTCTTCCGCAAGCTTCTTTAATCGCTCAACACGAGTAAGCACATTACGGCTCTCCATAGAACCGCGAGAAATCTTCAAACTTTTATCAATCGTCATTACTTAAACTCCAAGGTCTCACTGGAGAGAACTATACCTGTATGCGAGTTTCTAAGTATAAAACCGCCCGAAAGGATCATCAACCGCTAAAAGAGACGTGACGAGACGATTCTCGGCAGTTTTATCTCCCTGCCTTCCAATCAGACCCGCCTGTTGTAAGCTTTTTCTCCTAAACCGTGACCGAATCAACGTCCGTAATCATTTGAAGGAATTGATCCGTCGATTTAGGTCGGTCATTAGGACTCACTGACATACAAGTCATAATTGCTTCTACAAGCTTTGGATGTAATTTGGGCTTATATTCCAGAATAGGAGTGGGCGCGAGAGTATCGTGACTCAGAGCAGCCAATCCGGATGCATCGTTCGACGGCCAGGGAAGCTCAAAGGTCAATAATTGGTAAAAAGAGACACCCATGGCAAAGATGTCGACCCGATGATCTGTTTTACGTCTGCGGACAATTTCCGGGGCCATATAAAAAGGCGTTCCGGTACGGTTTCCTGGCTGATGAAAGGAAGGTTCATCGGGAAGTGAAAGTCCAAAATCGAACAACTTAAGCCCTGTACAATCCGGCGTAGCGATGAAGTTACGAGGGCAGACATCTCTGTGGATAAAGCCCGCTTTATGAACAGCTCCTAAAGCTTCTGCAAATTGCCTTATTAGGCTTAAACGCTTTCCTTCGAGCATAGAATCCCGATCATAGATCATCGCGTGCAGCCCTGACCCTTTGAGATATTCCATCACCACATAGTTTTGCTTATTCGACGATATCCCATATTCATATGTTTTCACAACATTAGGATGCTGAACCTTACTAGCGATTAACCCTTCAGGTGGCTTCTTGAGAGTCTTAAAACGTTGTTCGAAGAGCCCCGTCTTATCGGGGTCTGCAAGCTTGAGCCCAACGATACGGTCTGTTTCACGGTCACGTGCCATAAAGAACTTCGACATGGTGCCCGATACCGCTGTGCGGACAAATTCAAAACGCTTTTCTATATTGACATTTTTCCGAAAGACAACCTTGCGATTGCCATCGGATTTTTTTTTACCGCCGAAAAGTGCTTTAACGTTGTCGAACAAATCCATGGATCAATCCCGTTCCTACAGCTAGCCGCTTTGGCCTTCATTGAAATAGCTTGATGCGGTTGGCCCATTCCCCTGAGCAAACTTCAGCATATTATTTACCCACGTAGTCGATTGTGCGAGCAATTTCGCTCTTTAATTTTCCGCGAGAAACGATTCGGTCAACATATCCATGCTCTAAAAGAAATTCACTGGTTTGGAATCCTTCCGGCAATTCGATACGAATAGTCGCTTTAATGGTACGCGGACCCGCAAAGCCAATTAACGCTTTGGGTTCTGCAAAGCAGACATCACCTAGAGCTGCAAAACTAGCTGCCACACCACCCATTGTTGGATTCGTTAACACGGAGATAAAGAATCCACCCTCCTGATCATAACGAGCCAGTGCAGCAGACACTTTGGCCATCTGCATCAAAGAAAGAATCCCTTCATGCATTCGAGCTCCACCACCGGAACCACTGATAATAATCAACGGTAAGTTTTGATCGGTTGCCCGTTCGATAAGCCGTGTTAACCGTTCACCGACAACCGAACCCATACTTCCCATAATAAAAGCAGAATCTGTGACGCCAATTGCGACACGTCGAGCTCGAATCATTCCGCAACCCGTCAAAGCCGCGTCACTAAGCCCCGTCCGTTTCTGTTCGGCCACGATACGGTCAGCATATGACTTGCGATCTTTGAATTCCAGAGGATCCGTGGGCATCAGTTCAGCGTCCCACTCTTCAAATGTACCTTCGTCTAAAACCTGACGAATACGCTCTTGACCTGATACATAGAAGTGATAGCCACACGCAGGACAGATTCCAAGCAATCCATCTGCCGTTTTCTTGTAAATAGTCTCGCGACAATCGGGGCACTTTACCCAAAGTCCCTCAGGTACGCCACGTTTTGTTCGTTTTTCGGTTTCGGTTGAGCTAGCCATCTAGTTCTTAACTTTTAGACATCTCATTTAATAAATAAGGTGACTATTATTATGGTCTAAACAAAGATAATTTCGACCTCAAAAAGGTAATGAATAATTACCCCTGAAGACAAGATTAATGCTGTATCCTTCCCGTTTTAAGCTGGATTTATTAACTCGGCAACCCAAAACCGGGGTCTTTTCTTTCCGAATCAGGCTATTGCAGCTGCGGTTAAGTCTGTTACCGCCTGTTGATAGCATTCCTGTTTGAAGATGGAAGAACCAGCAACAAACCATGTAGCACCAGCTGCATAGCAGGCTCCAATCGTCTCTACATTAATCCCGCCATCAACTTCGAGCACGAAGTGCAATTGCCGTCGTTCTCGAATTTCAACAAGCTGTTTAACTTTTTCAATCGCCACAGGATTGAATTTCTGGCCACCAAACCCTGCATTGACACTCATACATAGAACGAGGTCACAAAGTTCTAGGCAGGGAAGAATTGCATCAAGTTCTGTGTCCGGATTAAGAGCCACCCCACTAGCAATACCTAAATCACGGATTTGTTTCAACGTCGCGGAGAGATCTGAGCAGGCTTCCACATGGACCGTAATCAAATTCGCTCCGGCTGCTCCAAATTGTTCCAGATATCGCGAAGGCTCCTGAATCATTAAATGGACATCAAGCGGCAGTTCTGTATGTCGAGCCAAGCCTTCCACGATGGGCATGCCATAAGTCATGTTAGGTACAAATAGTCCATCCATGACATCCAAATGCAATGCCTGAATCCCTGCCTTTCCAAGAAGTTCCACCTCACTTCGCAAGTCACCAAAGTCACACAGTAAAAGTGATGGCAGAACAAGCGGGGATACGGATTGCAGTTGTAGTATTTTTTCTCGTGCGTTCATAACACTCCGAAGCAGGATTCATATTTAGTTGAAAGAACTTAGCTTACCATTGATGATCCAGGATCATCGCCTGAGGAAGATCTTCAATATTGTCCAAGCCGAATACTTTGAGAAAGCGTTCGGTTGTAAAATAAATCGTTTTACGAGGTTTGTCCTCTGTCCGCTCGAGACGAAGCATCTGGCGTCGCACAAGCTGCGAAAGCACCGATCCACTAGCCTGGTCTCTCATCGCATCGATTGCCTGCCGACTGATACCCTGATTGTACGCCACGACGGCAAGAACATCGATTGCTACCTGAGACAATTTTGTTTCACGTACACGGCCATAAAATCGCTCACGCATCTGTTCGTGTTCATGACGCAACCCCATGACATACCCAGCATTTTCTCGACAAATCTCAAATACGGAACCTACTTCGGTATATGCACAATTCAGTTCTGTCACTAATTCGTCGATTTCCTGAGACGAAACTCCCCGCATCAGTGAGGCAACCTTAGCAGCCTCCAATGGTTGGCCTGTGGGGTCTCCAACAAAAAGCATCGCTTCCAAAATAGAACGAGGTGATAGCTCTGCCTCTTCTTCTTCCGTAATGGCCACAGAAACAGGTTGCGTCGATGGGGGATCGTTTTCCGCTTCCTCGATTGGAACGACGGACTCTTCTGTTTCCGCTGACTGATAGGGATCTTCACCGGAGTTTATTAACTCAGCGTAAGCTCCACTCAAATCAGCGAGTGACGTTCCCTCGTCTTCATCCGGACGATAGAACTCACTTAACCCCATCTGCGTAGGATCTATAGGAACCGCTCTGCGACGATGAGCCGGCTGCTCGGATTGTGATCGCTCGTCTGACATGGCCGTAACTATACGAAGAATTGCCAGATTGAGTCAATTTGTCTCTTAGTTAACCACTAAAAAATCTGGCTCAGAAACCGATGAATTTAGACTAATCAACCCCAGCGTTGGTCCACTTGCTCTTTCATAAACTCCAAAGCATCACTTGCGAGCTGCTCTTCACTTTCATACATTCGTCGCCATATTTTTGTGGCAGCGACAAGTTCGGGAAGCGCCAAACCGAACGCTTCCACAACCATCCAGCCATCATAACCAACTTCTTTCAATGTGTTGAAATTCGTATCCCAGTCCACATTTCCACTACCGGGTGTAGAACGATCATTTTCGGAAATATGTACCAGTGCACAAACATCGTGACAATCACGAATAGCCTGAGCAATATCTTTCTCTTCGATGTTGGCATGGAACGTATCGTACATCATACGAGCATTCGGATGATCCACTTCACGAATAAACCGAGCTGAATCTGCATGGGTATTCAATAAGTACGTTTCAAAACGGTTGAGCGCTTCGACTCCCAATGTAATACCGACCGTCTCAGCATGCTCAGCGACCTGACGCATACTATCTACACCCCATTTCCATTCCTCTTCGGTTGGTCCCTGACCGGAGAATACACCCAATGCCGAGTGATAAGGTCCAACAAGTCGAACGGCACCTGCGGCGGCGGCATTATCAAGAGCGCGTTTATTGTTCTCAACGCCCAACGCACGAACAGCAGGATCTACACTGATGGGATTATCTTCTTCCCCCCGTACTGTGACCGCCGTACACTCAAGTCCCATTTCCTGAAGCCGAACGCCCCATTGAGTGTAGAGGTCGATATTATCTTCGAATACCGGAATCTCGACTCCGTCATATCCCATCTCTTTGAGCGAAGCGACAACCGGAATCATGTCATCATTCATAGCTCCGGTCCACAACAGTAAGTTCATTCCAAATTTCATGGTCTTATTTCCTCTACAGTCACTTATCGAATTTTTTCGGTCAGTTGGTTTCCACTTCGGCTGTCAATAGCTCTTCGTGGCATTCATATACACGCCGTCGAATAGACGGAATTAGTTCAGTTATCGAGTCGCCAAACAATGGTAGACCAACTCGCTTCATCACCTGATTTAACCGATACGCTAAGCGCTGGTCATCCAGATAGTCATACAGAAATCGTTCACGACAGAACACTTCAAAAAATCTGACAAACTGATCGGTCTGACATGCTGATGCCATATTGATCACCTGCTGGATTTTTTTTGCATCAACTTGCTCGAGTACCTCGTAGTATCGGTCAAGTAGCCGGGGACGCATTTCTGCAAGTCGAGCGTCAATTAACAGCTCGATAATAATGTGCCCCAAAAAATGAGGCCGCAACGAATGGTCGTCCGGATCTGCGTCTCTCATTGCCTGAGAAAACTCAAGATTCAATCGATTGAAAACTTTCGTTGCATGAAACCAACGGTCGTCATCCAGATGTTGCTGAATCCCTGCCGCAATCTCGGCAACGTCTAAATCTGAACTTACTAACAACGGTTTCAGGTTACGCGAGCGAACTCGCACTTTTCTATTTACCACACTCAACATGTCAGGCACTCCCGTGCCCGACATGAAAAGAGGCTGATCTAGATATAAGTAGGCATGAGCTAGGTAATTCATGCGGGAACACGCTATGCTTAGCCTACATTGTGCCATGAGCTGCTGTTAGCAGAAGCCAACACCGCATCACAAACTTTCTGAGTCTCCAGAGCATCCCGGAAGGTCGGGCCAGCTGGTTCGCCAGTTTCCAAACTTTTCAGGAAGTCAGCAACCTGATGAACGAAGGTATGCTCGTAACCAATTTGCAAACCTGGCACCCACCAGTTACTCATGTATGGATGGTCACCATCTGTGACATGAATACTCTTCCAACCACGTACCGTACCAGCATCACCATGATCGAAATATTCAAGACGATGCAGATCATGCAAATCCCATCGCAGAGAACCTTTTTCACCATTAATTTCCAGGGTATACAACGCTTTGTGGCCGCGAGCATAACGAGTCGATTCGAACAATGCGAGTGAACCATTACTGAAACGCCCCATGAAAGTACAGGCGTCATCAATAGTGACCGGCATCACCTCACCTGTATCCTGATGAACACGTTCCTTGATAAATGTCTCAGTCATCGCTGAAACGGAATCAATCGATCCATTAAGCCAGATCGCCGTATCGATGCAGTGAGCCAAAAGATCACCTGTCACACCCGAACCAGCAACCGAAGCATCCAAACGCCACAGGGCTTCGCCACCTTGTGGCAAGTCTGTGGAGATCGTCCAGTCCTGAAGAAATTGAGCTCGGTAATGGAAAATCCTTCCCAACTTACCTTCGTCAATCAACTGTTTCGCCAGAGTTACAGCAGGTACGCGACGGTAGTTGTACCAGACAATGTTTGGCACACCAGCAGCTTCCACTGCAGCACACATTTCTTCGCCTTCAGCAGCATCCATCGATAGCGGCTTTTCGCAAAGAATCATCTTGCCCGCTTCAGCACAGGCCAATGCAATCTCTTTATGTAAATTATTGGGAGTACAAATATCAACCGCATCGATGTCCTCACGAGCAACTAAAGCCCGCCAGTCCGTCTCAATCGATTCATAGCCCCAAGTGTCAGCAAATGCCTGAACTCGTTCAGCATTTCGTGCACAAGCCGCTTTCAGCACCGGTTTATATTCGAGATCGAAAAAATTGTTCACTTTGCAGTAAGCGTTGGAGTGTGTACGACCCATAAAGCCGTAACCAATCATTCCGATATTAAGTGGTTTCTTAGCCATTATTATTTTCTCTTTATTTCTATCCAGCTCCTTAAAAGCCGGAATCTGAATCATTTGTTACTAAAATTCATTCCAACCATGGGCATCACGAACATCAACCATTGATTTGAGGATGACGTTCCATGTTTCCGGATTTTCCAGCACTGCATTCGAGAACATGCAACCATCCCAGCAAATATGCTGAATGCCACGTGAAGTGGCGTCCTTCAACCAGTAGCCAGCGGTACGAGTGATATCCAGTTTGCCGTTGGGATCATCCGCTCGACAATGTTTACCAGTCTTGTCATGCGAGCCTGCGCCATGAACCGTGCCATCGTTCTGGGCCACATGAAAGTCAATTGTCCAGGGACGCAGTTTATCGGTCATTATTTCATAAGCTGCGTAAAACTCTTCGTCTGTATAACCTTCCTGCAACAACGCATGCTCAGCAGCGTTATAACCCATTAAATATAAATAGGTATGTGCCTGATCAGCCTGGAAGCCAAAGCTCTCTGGCTTACCAACCGCTTCAAGAACATCTAGCATGTCCTTCCAGCTATGCATACCTGCCCAACAAATCTCGCCTTCACAGGCCAGACGCTCACCATGAGCCTCTGCAATCTCAGCAGCTTTCGTGAAGGTATCCACAATTCTAGCTGTATTGGCAACCGGGTCTTTGCGCCATTCTTCTACACCAAACTCGGCTGAGTCGATTCGAATTACACCGTATTCACGAATGCCGTGATCATTGAAAACACTAGCAATACGACAGGCTTTCTTAATCGCATCCAGAAACTTAGCCTGCTGTTCATCGTTACCCATCGCTGAATCGCCAACAGTACCAGGCCAGACCGGAGCAACCACTGAACCAACTTTGAGGTTGTAACTACCAATCAGGTCAGCAATTTCCTTCAGCTCTTCATCACTGGAATCAGGGTCCGTGTGAGGGTGGAAAAGAAAGTAATCCACCCCCTCAAACTTCTGCCCGTCTACTTCTGCCGCAGCTGTCAACTCCAGCATTCGCTTAAGACTGATGGGTGGTTCTTGACCTTCTTCATCACCTTTACCCACCAAACCGGGCCACATTGCGTTGTGTAATTTTGGAAATAGATTTGTCATGTCTCATTCACTCCTGTTAGTCGTTGGATGAACGTCGTGTTTTATGAAAAACGGAAGGCCAGAGAGGCTTCCCGTCAGATTAGTTTTTATAAATGCCCATTTTGGCGAGATTATCGTGCGTCTGTATGACCTTGTTCTTCGGCGATTAAATTTTAAGCGAGTCTCGCAAACCCTGAAAGGACTTTCGAAAATCTCTACTGTTCCTTAACGGGCACACCAGCCTTTTTGAGGCTTCGCATGAATGATTGGATCCGCTTTTGTCTGCAAGACAGCAATGCGTCCTTCTGCTTCTGAGACCTGTTTGTCAGTAATGAGAAACCGCATGGTCAAACCGAGGCTGGCCGAGCCATTCGGGTCGAGTTTGAGCACTCGGCCTTGTTCTCCTTCATAGGTCCGGGGGTTGGGATAATTAGTTCCAGGTTCAATGCCAGTAACAAACCCATCCTCCAAAGCCGTTGTATTCTTCCAAACGCTAAAGCAAGGTAGTTCTGACGTCTTGTAGCCAAGACTGACTCCCTGAGTGCTATGAGCATTCTTTAACAGTATCTCTGTATTGTCGTCATCGTCACCAAGACATGTGAGGAAATAAACCTGCTCTTCAAAACCCGGTTGAGCAGCCTGATAGCTATCCCAAGTCTCAATTCCACTGGCAGCGTGATCATTGCGCGGTACAAGTTCATTGATTGGAGCCACAACTTTAGCACCGGCGTCTAGTAGAGGGTCACCGAAGTTAGCATGGTAAAGCACCTGAGCTTCTGCAGGACTGGCAGAGAGATTTTTAACTGTATCATTGATCGCAATCGCATTATCACCGAATTTGGTGGTAATCGTCGTTTCCAAACTCAGCTTAAAGAAATGAAATCGTGTTTCAACGACGACACCTGAAATGGAAATCGTTCCCGCTTCAGGATCAACCGTAAGAGCTGCCTTTTGAGCTGGCTTATTCCCAATACGTCCATGAAGAGGATACTTCAGATTATTGGTGTCCTCGTCGAATTCCGGAGCACCATTACTTTCCAAACCACAACGCACCATCATCTCATCAAAACCATCCAGCCATCCCAAACCACTCGGCTCGTTCAGAGGCACGTATTTAGGATGAACCGGCCCCTGCACGGGCGACTTCCAACCAAAACTCTGGTTGCCAATCGTCGCAGTCGTCAAACTCATTCCACGCGTTAAGAGCACACCAAATGAGAGTTTACCATTATTGATCTCTACAACTTCTACTCCATCGCTCAGGCCACCGCGCAGAGTCTTCTTCGTTACACTCCACCCATCAGGGGTGCCAGCAATGTCTTGGGAAGAGACTTCTAAATGGTCGACGAACGTTCCGTCACTTACATCTGTGAGCTGCCAGGTTTTAGCGGCCATCACCATACTCCAGTCATACAGGGGATAGTTATATCCTGTCGATTATAGACGTGTTTTTGAAGGAATTAAAGAAAGCAGAGACTTAGAACCCAGTTGATTAGTCTTTAATCAGCTAAGTATTGCTCACATTCATC
>PAAT01000117.1 GCA_002698965.1 Rhodopirellula sp.
CCAAAGTTATCTTTACAAGTATGCTATTTAGAAACATTAGCATTATACATTGGTGTAGATAAAACCCGTATAACAAAATGGGTGTACGATGGATGGATAAGTATGCTTAGTGAGAATAAGAGCCGTTACGTAGTTATCAATGACCAAGTGGTACGGTTTATTGTTTATCAAAAGAAAATGCACGAGAGGTTACGAAAAAGGTAATAGAGAGTTAAATATAGGGTATTATGCTTATGAAGAATCCGAATCAGTCCGAAAAATTACCATTAAAGGCAAATGAGTATTGGGCATTTGTTATGTGGAAATCATTACCTGCAAGTCTACGTAAATTAGATTCTAACAAGTTAGGTGAGTTAGGATTTGATGTTGAGATATTAGATTTACTCAAGTTAAAAAACCATTCGGAGTTCTGTAAACAATTCGGAGTGTGTATGGATACGTTAACCGATTGGTCAAGATTGCCAAGGTTTACAAGTGATGTAATGACGGTAATTAATAATACAATAGTGCATACGTACAAGTCTGCAATAGACCATAATTTCACAATGAAAACATTACAAGAGGCGGATGCAAGTAGAGTTAAATTGTGGAAACAATTATATGAGGGTTGGACGGAAAAGGGTGAGGTTGAGCATAGCGGTACGGTGGAGCATAACAATTTATTAGCAGGTGATGAGATAACTAAAAATGATTTGTTGAATTTAGTAATTGGTAAGGTGGCACAAAAGCGTGGAATCAATGCCGTGGATTTGATGGATAAAATGAAAGACGGATATTACAAAGAATTGGATATTGAGGATGCCGAAGTGGTGTCAGATTTTCGTTACCCGTCAGACCACAATTACGATTTCAATGAAATAGAATTACAACACCAAGGAATTGATAAGTCAAAGATTCCTAAACCAAATGGTGAATTAAGCAAAGCAAGTGAAGAATTAAAAAACAAGTTAATAGAACGTCTCAAGGATATAAGTGAGCAGGAGAATAACAATGAATCCTTGAATGATGTAATTAAAAGAGTTAAGAATAAAGGTAAAGGTAATCGTAAAAAGGGGAAATAATGGGAACAGTACAAAGACCTTTTGAGGGTTTTAATTTTAATGATGTAACCAACAGAGCAATGTCGGATAGTAGATTATTTAAAATAGCACAGTCATTAAATAGGAAGTGGCATAATGTGCGTATGGCGTTGTTAGATAACGGTTACAGTGAGTGTTCACATAGCACCTATTTAGTAGCAAGGGAATTACAGAAATGTGGATTAGTTGAGGCGATGTCTAATATAGGGTGTGATTGGAATGACGTTGATAAATACCATTTAAACAAATTAGTAGAGGGGTCAAGAGGAGACTATATTATGTATGTCTTATTTTCATATCCTGCATTGTCCTTTCATAAGTTTTATTACAAAGAACGTAACGCCAAGGTATATAAATTACTACAAGGTGAATTTGTAAATGATGAGGAGTGCAGTATACCCGAGCAATTAATGATGCTTAAAGAACGTATGGAAATGATGCGTTTGATTAGTATGGATGACGAGGTAGTGGATGAGTTAGAATCAGAGATTGAGGTATTAGGGGCAACCATAGAGTTTATAGATTTTTGTGATGCAATGACAGAAGAGGTTGATGACATTTTTGATGGGCACATTGCAGGGTGTAAGCATAGATTAGAGAAAGCAAGTATTATGTTGGATAAAGAAGAGATGGAAGTATTGCGTAATGTAGAGACTAAGAAAATATCCAATTTAGCACAGAGATTTGAGGATGCCGTGTATTGGTTAACAACAGTTAGTTTAAATTAGGATGAGTAGCAAGGAGCAGATTGTTAGTATTTTAGAATTGAATGAAGAGCAACACGATTTTATAGTGGGAATACTTAAACGTGATAAAGTTGATATAGAGAATCGTATGGCTAAGTTACAGTCATACAGTGAGTGTGTAAATGGAGTTACGGCATATAATGACGAATTGAAAACCTTGAGAGAAAAGTATCAAACGGGGGATGAAATTCTTAATCTATTGAATGGGTGAGTTAATTAATTATAGGGGTCATATAACGAGCAAGGAGGCATTAAACTTTGCTACGAAAGTGGTAAATGATATGATAGAGAAAATGTCCCCAAATGCAATTAATGAGTTAATGGGGGGTTATTCAAATGACGTTGACAAATTAATCCAAGATTTAATCTTTGAAACATTTAAGACCATTAATACAGATGGTAAACAACAAATCCAAAACTTAGAGGGGTTAGGCAATGTAAGCAGAGAATTAGAAGAGACGTTAAGGTGTGAGAGTTTAGCGTATTTCATTATGGACGTATTCGGAGACGATGCCATATTAGAGTGGTTTCATTTAGATTGGTGTGAGTTAGCAGAGACACGAGACAAGGTAGTTATCATAGCAAGTAGAGACCACGGCAAAAGTTATTTTTGGACACATTTCTATCCAATTTGGCAAATGTACCGATACCGTAAGAATCACCCAAAATACAAATATGCAAAGGATGGGTTTATCTTTTCTCATACAGATTCTAAGGCAGTTGATTTCCTTGAGATAATTAAGAATACNATTGAAAGCAATGAGATATTAAGTAATCGTTTATGGGATGGACGTAAAGAGGGATGGGCAAAGTCAAGCATTAGAACAAAGAACGGATGTACACTAAAAGCCAAAGGATTTGGTAGTGGTGTTCGTGGATACCATCCAAGTTATATAATGGTAGATGACCCGTTACTTGAAAAGGTAATGTACTCACCTACACAAAGGGAAAAGAATATTGATTATTTCTATTCGGTTATTTGCAATATGCTAATACCACACGGTCAGTTAGTTGTTGTTGGTACACCATTCCATAAGCAGGATTTATATAATACATTCCGCAAAGACGGCAGGAATGAAGAATGGGCATACCGTGAGTACCCTGCAATTTTTCCCGATGGACGTATACTGTGGGAGGGTAGATATGACTATAAGCAATTAATGATTAAACGTAAGACATTAGGCAATATGATATTTAGCCGTGAGTTCTTATGTAGACCCGTTACAAGTGAGAGTTCTATATTTCCNTATGATACGTTGAAATCTGCAATTCGTGGAATGGAGAAATTCACCTTAATTAAAAACAGAGAGGCAAGTCCCAAAACATTTGAGAGAATTGTAGCAGGATGTGATTTTGCTATTAGTGCAAATGTAGGAAGTGATTATACAGTGTTTACAGTGTGGGGAGTTGATACNGATAATTCATTATGGTTATTGAATATGTTTAGAAAACGNGGTGCATCGTTCAATGAGCAAATAGGAATGATTAGGCAAATATGGATGAATTACAGTCCCGAGGTTATAGTAGTTGAGGACAATAATTTTCAAAGTATCTATACACAATTCCTGCAAGATACAGAGATACCAATTAAGTCTCATAAGACGGGTAAGAACAAACACGATATTAAAAACGGTTTACCAAGTTTAGCCGTATTATTTGAACGGGGCAAAATACGATTACCATATGGAGACGAATATAGTAAGAGTTGTGCCGATGTAATATTAGGAGAATTTAACAATGTAACTTATTTGGATAGTGGAGGTTTAGCAAGTGTGAGTGGACACGATGACTGTGTGATGTCTACGTGGTTTGCACGTATTGCACAAATGACGGCAAGTGAGGGGTCATTTAATTTTCAATTTATGTAAATAAAGAGTTATAACAATATTGAGATTATGGAACAAATAGCGGTAATAGCGTTGATAGTATTTATTTTAGCAGGGGGTTTATTAAGCACNTTGGCATTAGTTAAGGGTAATGGACGATTTGCGGATAATGAAGTAGAAGAAGAAAAACCTGCACAAGAAATTAAAATACAAAGTACGGCAAAGCCAAAGAATACAATTACTTTTAGTGTTACCGATGCAGGAAGAAAACAAATGAATTTGCACCCTAAGTATAACAAGAATGTATACCGTGGAGCAGATGGACGTTTTAAAAGTTTAAAAAATGGATGAGAATTATAGCATAAATATAGCAATGCCATTACAAAACTATTGCGTAAGTCATAGCAATTCTTTTGACAATGCTATTGAATATGTACATACAGAGCCATTTGAAATTATTTACCATCTAATAAAACACATATAATGAGCAATAAGAAATTTGAAAACTTAGGGGATATGGAAACTATCCGTCAGTACACCCGAAACCAAATCAATGTAAGTGGCATAACTAATTATGACCAAATCCAAAAAGGGCACGAGTTAAATTGGGCATTCTCAATGGGAGACANTGCAATGAAATTTAAAAAGACGGGTAAGGAATTAAAGACCTTATTGTTAATGAAACGAAATGACCTTGTTGCTAAAATTGATAGTTGCCGTCAAAAAATGGATGAGATAAAAGGGGAATTAAAAAAAGAGAATTTGATGCCTTGGGAGGACACGGTACAATGGGATACAGAGACCAATGACGAAAAGGATAAAGCACGTATGTATTGGCACATCAAAAACAAGTTAGAATCCAAAGAACAAAATCTGAATTTAGTTGACACAATGTTGGAAAATGTTGAGGACAACAAATCTTATACATTATCATTAAAACAATTAAGTGCGTTAAAATAAACATTATGGAACAAGCAATTAAAGGAGAGAACAAACATTACTTTTCACATAAGGAAAGAATGGAATTAGCCAAAGAGGGCAAAGCAATGCCTAACGGCAGTTTCCCTATTCGCAACAAACAAGATTTGCACGATGCAATTAAATCTTGGGGATTAGCAAAAGATAAATCTAAAGCCAAAGCGTGGATTATCAAAAGAGCAAAAGAAATGGGTGAGGAAAAAATGTTACCCGAGGATTGGGATGTAGTGAAAAAATCCGCAGATACACTATGCAAGAAATGCGTTATTAATAAAGGTGGTGAAACAGTTGAGGTTTGGGTAAAACAGTAAAAACCATACAAACAACCATAGGTACAATTAGAGTATTATGAAAGATAAAAGTAAATTGAATCGCAAAGTCATAACCAACAAACTTGGCAACAAGCAAACAGTTTGGGTTAAGACGGAGGGCAAAGGCAAAGACAAAAAGAAAGATATACATAACGTGCCCCGTAAAGAAATGCTTACCTATATAAATAAAAGGATGGATGAGCATAATGCAGATGTAGACAGTGGAGATATGGGGGATTTAAGAGACTTTTTGCCAAAAGATAAATTTACTGAAAAGCATAGGAAACAGATAGCAGGGTACAATGACAAAGACTTAAAATCTTTATATATAAGGGTACGAGGATTTGGATGGATTGGNTAAATTAAACACAATGAAAGATAAGAGTAAATTAGTNAGAAAAGTTATTACTAATTCAAAGGGTCATAAACAAACTGTATGGGTTAGGCAAGATGGATTATTAACTACGGGAATGTACCCAAAGGATAGTCTTAATGAATCGGATGCACANAAACAAGCAGACGGTAGTGTGGATAAAACCAAACAACCTCAAGACCTAAATGCTAAACTTGACGGATTTAAGCGTGGAGACAAAATATCAATTACGTATGGTAGTGGTATTAGAGCAGACCATCCGCCAAAGAATCTTGAAGTAGTTAGCAGAAATGTAGTAGGAAAAAACAAGGTAGATAAAATTACTTTTAAAAATACTGATAATCCAAAAGGCGTAAGATTTTACGCATACAACCGAGGTAATGGTAGATGGGGTTTTGCTATGGGCGATATGGCAATATCCAACATTAAAGAAGTGTAGTTATGCGAGACACCTCCAAATTAACCCGAAAAATAATTACTAATAAAGACGGGCACAAACAGACCGTTTGGGTTAAGATGTCGTATAAGGATGCCAAGGAAAAATTTAAAGATGTAAAAGTAAGTCGTAAATCAATGCAGGGGAAATGGAGTAAAGACTATAAGGATTATTTTAATGTAGATGGTGAGCACGAAGTTGTGGACATTAAAGATATTACACCTATTAGACAAAGAGCAAAAGGTATTGCTAATGGGCGTAAGATAATGGCACTTGCAATGCAAGGACGTACAGATAAACGTAAGCCGTTAAGTGTGGAGGTAGATAGTGAGGGTAAATATAAATTGACCGATGGTAACAGTACATACTATTTATTAGTCAATGAGATAGGGATTGATAAAGTGCCCGTTACTATCCAAAAGAAATAATATAATGTCAGAGAAAGAATTTATAAGTTGGTTAAAAGGTTATTTAGAGGCAATAGACGGGAGCAAGATGACCTACAAAGAATACGAAAAAATATTAGAAAAACTACACCAAGTAAAGCCGTCTACAAATTTTGATTGATGGGAATTTTTAGCACCATACGTAAAGGGAAAACAAAAACGGCAAGACTATTTCTTCTGAAAATGTACATTGCTAAATTTAGTAGCCAATATAAAAAGCGTATGGAGACATTAAAGAGAATGGAGAGTGGTACAAGATGGGCAAGTGAATCTATGGAGCAATGGATAAAAGAAAGTAAAACAGATTATAATGCTTTTATGAATCGGGTAGCAGAAAAAATGAGTGCAGGTAAACAAGAAGAACAAAAGCAAGAAAACAGTAAACCCAAAGCATAAGTTATGGATTGGAGAAATGGAAATATCAACGAGCACTTAGATAGACTAATTGGATTAGGCGTATTACCCGATGGGGTCAAAGTAGAGAGTGTGCAGGAATTAGATGAGAATGACTATGCACATAATTTAAGCAAGACCGAGGAGGAGGTTACTAAATCGGAGGCAACAAAACAAAATCTACAATGCAGGGAAGTCGTAGATGCGTTTGGACGTAGACAAAAAGTTTGGGTTAGATTCTAAAATATGGAGTTATAATATAATTATTATGATTGGAATGAAAGACAAATCTAAATTAACTAAAAAGCAAATTACCGACAAAACGGGTAAGCGTACCACGGTATGGGTTAAGACTGATAAAGAAGAAGTCAAAACACCTAAAGGTAAAGAGGAGTTAGAGGTTAAAAAAGAAATCAAAAGAACACCCGAAGAGGAAAAAGAATTTGAATTTGTTAAATGGGGAGATGCAGGATTCACCCGTGATGAAATGGAGAAACACCAACAGAAAGCGGTTAAGGCATTGAAGTCTCATAATGATACCTTTAAGCAAACAGAATCAGAGATTTCTGAAATGGCTAAAGGAGCAGAAATTAAGGGTAGAGTTAAAGCACCCGACAGTGCAAGTTATAAAGTTGCAATGAGAGACCCCGAGGGTAAGTATAAAGGAGATGTTAAAAACCTTAAAGATGCTACGGGTTTTATGGTAATTAGAGACAATCAAAAAGACCTTGATAAAGACATCAAAAAATTAACTGATAAATACAAAGTGATTGAGAAAAAGGATTACGTAAAAAATCCTAAAGACAATTACAGAGCAGTCCATTTAATACTACAAGACGATAGTGGTAAAATGTTTGAGGTACAAATGAAAACCGAAAATCAAAGCAAATGGGCATCGTGGAATCACGACATTTATAAACCAATGACAGATGCACAAGCCAAGGCAATAGAAACAAGTGGTAGAATAATTAAATCATATGCTAAAAAGATTAGTGATTATTTTGCTAAAGTAGATAGCGGTGTTAAGGATGCCGTAGTACCTGCGTGTGCAGAGGCAGTTGCATTAACATTTGGTTGTTTACCGTAAATATTTTAAATTAGGCAGTTATGGCAAAACTTGTAATAGACAAAGATAATACACCGTCCAATGATGACGGGGGAATGGCAAAAGCGTGGGAATTAAAACAGTCAATGATACCAAAGGATGACACCTTTAATGTGGTTAGTATTGATGAGCACGAAATGCCAAGCGAGGCATTATATTTTGTAGGGAATTACGACACTAAAGCCGAGGCACATTCAAAGCAAAAGGAACAAGAACGTAAAGGAATAAGAACATTTATTTACGACAAGACTACAAAGTAACTTTAAAGAGTTAAATAACTAATAATCATTAATCATAAAAATACATAAAATGAATAGCGAGTTTTTTAATAGGGATAAGTTTGCGGTTATTAACAGTAATAACATAGCGAAGAAATTTACCAATTCAGAGGATATGCTAAAATCTGCAAAAGTGGATTCTTTTGAGGACGGCATTAGAAAAGGTGAAATTGATGTTATAACTATGGAGGACATCCAAAATACTTTTGGTGGAACATTCTACAAAGGTGAGGATATTGACACACTTGAAAATAACTTGGAAGAGTTAATTACAAAAGGTCAAGAATCTTATCTTACAGAGGATGAGTGGAACACTTTAAGCAAAGGTAGAGAGGATGTGGATTCATTGTTGAAAAAAGCAATAATAGTTCCTAAAGGAAATACCCAAGAATACAAAGAGGTATATGTACACAAGGTAGTATCTGAATAAGTTTAACCTTTAAATCGTTTTTGCAATGGGTAATCTAAACGATAGGTTAGACGAGATAAATAACAAACGGCAAGAGTTTGAAATTGAGGAGCAAATGCTTATTGAGGAGGGTCTGCAAAGTACCGACCCATCCGAGGTAATCAAAGCGATGAATGTTGTTAAAATCCGTGGTAACGAGGGTATCAAGGATAGAAAAGCAGTTTTCATTGACCCCGAAGATTTCTACAATTCGTTTGGTTATAAGTCCCGTCCAACAAAGATGTCTTATGATATGCTTACGGCAATGTCAAGGCAACCTATTATTAATGCAATAATAAAAACGAGGAAAAATCAGATAGCCACATTTTCACAACCCCAAAAGGATAGATTCAGTGCAGGTTTTGTTATTAGGAAAAAAGGCACACGAAAAGCAGGGGAAAAATTATCACACGAGGACATAGAGAGAATTGACGAAGTAACCGAATTTATATTAAATACGGGTGAGCATTCGTCTTGGTCAAGGGATGACTTTAATACATTCCTGCGTAAGATAATTGGAGATAGTTTAACATATGACCAAATGTGTTTTGAAATTGTGCGTTCACGAGGTGGTGGATTACACGAGTTCTTAGCGGTAGATGCAACAACCATTAGAATTGCCGAAAGTTACGATGACCAAAGTTGGCAAGAACGTAAAGGAGAATTAGACCCTATGGGAAAACCTCTAAAAGAAATTGGAGGTTATTATCCATCTTATGTACAAGTTATTGATGACAACACCCAAGCCAATGCGGAATTTTATCCGTGGGAAATGTGTTTTGGAGTTAGAAACCCAACCACAAGATTATGGGGTAATGGATATGGTAGAAGTGAGTTAGAGGATTTAGTTGCCGTTGTTACGTCAATGCTATGGTCAGACCAATACAACAGAAATTTCTTTAAAGTCGGAGCATCACCAAAAGGTATGATACGAATTAAAGGAGGGGGTAATAATGCAAGATTAACAGAGTTCAAGCAACAGTGGAAAGCAATGGTTGCAGGAGTTGCTAATTCTTGGAAAACACCCGTTATAGATTCTGAAAGTATGGATTGGATAGACTTGCAGAAAACGAGCCGTGATATGGAGTTTAGCAAGTGGCAAGAATACCTAATAAAATTATCGTGTGCTTTATACACCATAGACCCAAGTGAGGTTGGATTTGCAAGTGGGTCGGCATCGGATTCTAAGCCAATGTTTGAAACCAATAACGCAAGTAAAATCAAATATTCTAAAGACAAAGGATTAGCACCTTTATTAAGATTTGTAGAATCTCAAATCAACAAATATATAGTAAGTCAGATTTATCCCGATTTGACATTTGAGTTTGTTGGTCTTAATGCAGAAACAGAACAAGAATTTATGACCAAGTTGAAAGACGAGGTTACAAATTGGAAAACGATTAATGAGATTAGAGCCGAAATGGAATTAAAGCCATTAGCCAAAGGCGGTGATATTGTTCTTAATACTGTTTATACTACTAACTTGCAACAAGAGGCAATGGCACAACAAATGGAAGAGCAAGAGGGAGAGATGGATGCAGAAATGGGAGAACAGTCCCCAAGCGATGTAGCATTTGGAGATGAAGAGCAAGATACAGAAACTACTGATACAGAGGAAGTTACAGACGTAAACCCAAATGAGAAAGTATCAGAGGAAACTGAATTTAACGAGGACGAGCAAGAGGCAAATGAGAATCCATTTACTAAGGCATTTGACGATATGATTAATGATTTACAAAGGGGGACATTATGAATCTAACTTTAAACATTCATAAGGCATCTGCTAAAGATAAAAAGGTCGCATTAGTTTTAAAAGAATTTAAGGACGGTAAATTAAAAAGTGGAGGTAGTGGTAAGAAAGTTACTAATCCAAAACAAGCCGTTGCTATTGCGTACAGTGAGGCAGAGAAATTTGATAAAGCCGAGGATAAGATTAGTGATGACCAACAAAAGAAGTTTAACAAGGAAACCGAAGAGTATCAAGACTACACCAAAAATACCGTTGCGTTTGATGTTCCGTACAAAAAGTTTTCTTCAAGTAACGTAAAAAAAGTTATTGAAGAGTTAAAGAATAAGTGGTACAGAATAGAAAAACACCGTACTATTGAAACCGATGAGGGGAAATTAGTATTGTTTGAGAGAGGGAATAAAGTAATAGCAGTATGGAGGGTTGACAAAGGCGATGTGTTTATAGTGAATGTGGAATTATAAAAAACAATTATGAAAGCAATTTGGAAAAACCTTAAAGAAAGTAGAAAACTACAAATGTTTATACTGATGTTTATTACATCTACATCATTCTTTATTTGGAAAGACGGAAGTGTAACATTTAAAGAGTGGTCAGAGTTTATGACTTGGTGTTTTGGATTATACTGTGGTGGTAACGTAGGGGAGCACGTTTCAAAATCAATTAAACAACCGAAACAATAAAATAAAATGGGTGAGGCATTAAAACAACAGTTTGATATAAAGTTCATAATCACGATATGCGGATTTGTAGCATTGATGGGTGGTTTTTATTATACTACGACTTTAAGACTTGAGAAATTAGAGGAGGAGGTTAAGGAATTAAATAAAACAAATAATAGACTGATAGTAGTTGAGGAAAGACTAAAATCAGTCCAAGAAAAAACTGACCTAATATATGAGATTGTTATTAATCTTAATAGCGAGTAGTGGGTTGATATGTAGTTGTGGAGCAAAGTTTGAGAAATTAGAGGACGAGGGTGAGCAACACAAAGACAGTATTACTATTGATTCTATAATTCTAACTGATTCTATCCCCGTAGTTCAAGTAATAGCAGAGGATTGTGTTCAGTCATCACATACTGTATGCACAAAGCGTATGGAACAAGAGGCAGAGCATTTAGAGCAATCTTATGATAGCATTTTGCATATTTTAGAAAAAAAAATTGACAGTGCTAAACTGCGAAAAATCGTAAACAAAAAATTGTTAAGAAATGGAAAAAAGAAAATCATCCGTCTCCAAAAAAAGCGAGACAAAATCCGTCAAAAGCAAAAAGAAAGCGGTTACTACCCATAAAGCGGTAGCCAAGAAACCTGCTACACCTAAAGTTAAAAAACTTGACCTTAAAAAAATTGTTCAAGTAGATTTTCCCGAGGGTCAATACATACGTCAAGAAACACCCAAAAATCAAATCGTATTACATCATACCGCAAGTGGTAGAGGCGTTGAGGGAGACATCCGTTGGTGGAAACACGACAAAAGACGTATAGCAACACAAATCCTTATAGACTTTGAGGGGGTTATACACCAATGTTATTCATCAAGATTTTGGGCACATCACATTGGGGTTAAATCAAGTTTCTTAAAAGCACGAGGATTTAAAGACTATGGAATAAGGAATAAAATTTTAAATCAAAATTGTGTAGCCATAGAGATTGATAGTTGGGGTGGATTAAGGCAAGGCGATATAGGTGGTGAATGGAGGTCATATACGGGGTCNATAATTCCCGATGAGAGAGTACAATTATATCCCGATGGATTCAGAGGTTATAAAGCATTTGAAAAGTACACTGATGAGCAGATTGAAAGCGTGAGACAGTTGTTAGTGTATTGGGGTGAACGATATGAAATACCATTAACCTATAACGAGGATATGTGGGACGTTAGCGATAGAGCATTAGCAGGGCACGATGGAGTTTGGTCTCATACATCGTACCGTTCAGATAAATCAGATATACACCCTCAACCCGAAATGATAGCAATGTTAAAAGCATTGTCATAGCATTGCCATAGACTTGTTATAGCAAACGATAGCAAGGAAAGGAAAGGATAGGAAAGGAAAGTAAAACATATAGGACATTGGAAAAATTAAAAAATTATATAATAATAGGTGTATTAATCGCCATTATCTTATTATTAGGTTGGGGTGTCTTAAATATGAGGGGTGAATTAAAAAACTATCAAAATCAAATTAGTAAGTTTGAGTTAGGTGAGCAGGAATATATAACTAAGTTAGATGCACAAGGCAGAGAGTTAAACGAACAGTCTCAAGTTATACTAACAAAAGACCAAGCAATTAAACACGGTCTATTAGAAATTGATAGATTAAAAAAAGTACAAAGCCAAGTAAAGGTAATTACCCGTACACAAGTAGACAGTATATTAATTCCTTTTATTGATTCAGTGGATAAACCTATTTTGGTTGTGGATAGCATAAACTATTTACCAATTCCTAAATCATTTTCCTTGACTGATAAGTGGTATTCATTTGACGGAGTTATAAATAAACAAGGTATCTTAATGGATAGTATTTCTTTTGTCAACGATATAAGAATTACATTAGGTTATAAGAAACAACCATTTATAAAAGACTTGTTTTCAAAACCTATTCCCATTGTAGATGTCTTAAACCAAAACCCATACACCGAAGTAACGGGATTACAAAATGTCGTTATTGAAGAGAGGAAAAAGTTTTATCATAAGAAAGGATTTTGGGCAGGTGTTGGATTTGTTGGTGGTATATTTGTAGCAACGCAATTAAAATAAAATATTATGGCATTCGGTCAAAAAGATAAAAGTAAACTTACACAAAAAGTAATCACAGATAAGACGGGGAAAAAAACAACCGTATGGGTAAGACCCGATGGGTCAGAATCTCCTGCGGAGAAAATGAAAAAAGAGGTTACATTTACTAAGGATACGTATGACCCAAAAAACAAACATCATTGGTCAAGGGCAGTTTCAGATTTAGCCAATAAAGTTAAAAATGCGAAAACTGATAGTGAGAAAAAAGAGGCAGGTACGCAAATGAATGAAGCCATAGAGCAAGGAAGAAAGCACGGACATTTGAGTAGTGAACAAGAAAAAGCATTAAGAGAAATAGAAAAAGAGTATCAAGAGAAAACGGGACGAAATTATTTAGACGTAAGCGGTGTAGGCACATTAAGTGGTAATGACCGTATGTTTATTAATGCAGGAGTAAAAATATTAGATATGGGAGCATCTGCATTAGTAGGAGGTAATGAATCCAAAATGCCAATAGTACGATGAACGGATTTGAACACCATAAAGATTGTGGATGTGGAAGTTGTGAAAATGATGACATCCAAAAAGCCAATGTTATTTCCAAAAAGAAATTTAACAAAAAGGCAAATAAAAAAACAGTTAAGACACGAACACAATATCCATTTGTAGAGGACTACGAAAGACGTTTTAAAAGGACGTTTGGGCAAACATTAGGAGATATGAGTAAAGACTTTGTAAAGGAAATGTCTGTAAAGTTAAATCTGCATAAGTAATGTTAAGAAGTTTATCACCATCCGAAGTAAATGATTTATTACAAATTATTGATACTCATTTCAATAAGTTTGGGGCACTTAATATTAATCCCGATTTCCTTACGCCACACGAAAAAATATTACTACAAGATGCAGGTGTGGATTTGTCGGCTTATACACCAACCGTAGAAAACGCATTTAGATATGGAATGCTATCCGTTGCATTAGGAACAGAGAGAGCAAAGAATATGTCGGAATATGAATTAAAGCGATATATCAAAGCCAAAAAATTCTTACCAATGGATGCAAGAGAAAAAGAAGTATTAAGGTCTTTAGAGCATCAAGCATATCACGAAATAAAAGGTTTAGGATTAAGAATTAAGCAAGACATTAATAGAGCCATTATAGAGCAAGATGTAATAAAGCGAGAGAAGTATGAGGGGGTGATTAAAAACAGTGCCAAAGAAACCATAATAAACCGTGAAAGCGTTAAGGATATGACAAGACGTATTGGAGAACAAACGGGAGATTGGGCACGAGATTTAGATAGGATTTCCGATTACATTTTGCACGAGGCACACGACACGGGTAGAGCAATGGAAGTCAAAAAGATGTATGGCAAAAAAGCAAAAGTCTATAAGCACGTATTTAACCAAGCGTGTGCACAATGTGTTAAGTTGTATTTAACTAATGGGCAAGGCAGTGAGCCAAGAATCTATACAGTTGATGAATTAATGCGTAATGGCAGTAACATAGGGCGTAAAACAAAAGATTGGAAACCCGTTATTGGAGCAACGCATCCGTGGTGTAGATGTGAGTTAGAATATATCCCCGAGGGTTATGAGTGGAACGAAAAGAAAAACAGTTATGAAATAAAGGCAACCAAGGAGATTGAGGACATTCGCAAACTCATAAAATTTAAGAAAGGATAAAGTCTAATTTATAGAGTTAAAAGAAAGTATGAAACAAGAATTAATCATAAAGGCAGTTGGTAAAAAATCCAAGGGTACTGTTAAGACCCACGTAAAAAGAAGTAGCAAGGGTAAATTGGTTAAGGTAAAAGAACACACCCGTTCACAAAAAGACCGTGTTGCTCAAGAAAAAATAGACGAATTAAAATCCCAACAGAAAGCCAAGAAAAAAACGGCAAACACTAAAGAGGAGTGGAAAGAAAAAATTAATGAGACTGTAAAGAATAATAAAACGGCAACGCAGGTTTACAATAAATATGTTGGTGGGAAACAAATCTATCCAAGCAATTTAAAAGTTATGCTTAATGGCAAATGGAAAAATGAGTGGCGTAAAAGAATGCGAGGCGGTAAAGAGGAAAGCGTTTTAGAAAGACGATATATAGCATCCCCAAAAGAATGGGAAAAAATATTGTCTGAAAATAAAGGTCTTATTCACCGTATAGTTGAGAGATATGGGTTTAACCGAGACTTATACCAAGATATGAAACAAGAGGCGATGAGAGCCGTCTTTGATGGAGTTAATAATTATGAATTGAAATTTAATCCATCTAATCCCCCCGATTTGTCAAAACACTTGGCAAGTTATATTGCAGGTTATGTGGTAGCAGAATTAGGTAAGCAAATGGCGACCCGTATTCAGTTACCTATGTACAAGAAAAAAATTATGTCTAAATACCTTGAATCGTCATTACGAAACAATGGAGATTATGACAAAATATATAAAGACCTTAATTTAAAGAAAAGCGACCTTTATCCAAGTATAGACCCATCCGAGGATGGCAAACTACCAAGAGAGGGATATGTTACTTTAACTAAAGAGGGTAAAATCAAAAAAGATACCGAGGCGTTTGAGGGTAAGGTAAATCGTATTAATGATAAATATGATGCGAAGAAAAACAGTTTAGAGATACGTAGAGAGTATGGAATGGACGAAGAATCCAAGCAGGTCTTTTTAGACGGTCTGACGGTCTTTAATGATAAGATTAAGGAAAAGCGTAAGGACATTAAAGAAAGTGCCGAGAAACGCAAGGAAAGCGGTAAAAAGGAACGTGCAGAGATGAAGAAAGAGATAGAGGATTTGGAAAACAAAAAGTCTATTTACGAAGAGCAATTTAAACCCGTAGAAGAGGGTGAGTTTGAAGAAGAGTTAAGTCTTATTGAAAAACAACATCAAGTAGAATTAAAAGATGCAAGAGAGGCGTTTGATAAAAAAGTTGATAAGACAACCATAGCAGGAGCATATAATCTATTTAAAGAGTTTGATGAGATTGACAGTTTCTCATATCACAATGTGAGTGATGTTAAGCAAGGAGAAGAGGGTGAGAAAATGAATTTAGAACAATTCATAGAGGGGTCTGCATTAAACCCTGCGGAGCAAATAGCAGTAACCACAGATTTTGTTGTTGCCCGACAAAACTTTTTAGACCATTTTGAATCCTTAGACCCAAAGACCGCAAAAGTTTTAAAACTACATTTAGGAGCAGATAAGGATAATGATTTATATGCACACGGATTATGGGGTGTACCTATGCAAACAAATGCCGAGATTATAAATAAATTACCAAAAGACTTTTATAAAAAAGAAAGTGTTGATGTAAAGGAATATAATAAGAGGTACAGAAATTGGAAAGATAAAAAACCTGCCGAAGTTCAAAAGGTTAAAAAATCTGATGCCCGTGTTAAGAAAGAAAATAAGGATTGGAAAAAACGTAGGGATGGAGCAGTTAAAGCATACAAGAAGTTAATTAAGAATAAAAAACTTAGTGTAGAGCAAAAGAGAGATATAAGAGAGAAATTATATAAAAAGACTAAGAGCAGATGGGACGATAAACCCAAATCATTTACTACCAAGAAATTAACGCCAAAGCAATTTGAGTTAGCGACAATGGAATGGAAGTCTAAAAAGCCAACCAAAGATTTGAGTAGAAAAAGTATATCCGATAGAGTAACAAACGATATTGAAGTTGGTAAGCGTACTTTAGCACGTATAGTTCCTAAACAAGTATACCGAGACTTTTTAACAAGTTACCAAGTAGCAAGAGGTGCAGGGTCAGATGTTTATGACCGTGTAGCAGACTATGATAGAACGGGCAAGATATTAATTAAAGCACAGTTACGTGATATGGCTATAATATCTAAAGCATTGGGATATACACCATTTTACAAAAAACAACCTAAAGGTTTAGTTCATCGCATTTATTCTAAGATTAGAGAGATAGCAGGGAAAATAATGGGAGTATGAAAGATAAGTCCAAATTAGTAAAAAAAAAGATACGTGATAAAACGGGTAAGATGACATCTGTTTGGGTATTGCCGTCTAAAGACGTTAAGCAAACCAAATGGAAAGAATCCCCTGCGGACATATCCGCTATTGAGCAGTCTGCTAATAAATGGGTTAAGGGATTAAGTGATGACCAAAAAAATGCTTTATTGTCTTATAAACACGAGGAGTATTTAGACATCAATGATTTCTTAAAAGGAAAACTAATTAAAAAAGAGGACGGAAAATTGTATCGTAAAAAAGACTTACAGTATTCTGCAAAAATAAATGCTCAATATAAAAATGATGGGCACACCGATTGGATTCACACACCTCCTGCGATAAATGAAAAAATAGTTGAGAAATATATTAAAGACATAGATACGGCACTTGCCAAGTCAACATTCCCAAAAGACACTACTATATATAGAGGTGTAAGGTCGGGCAAAAAATGGATTAGCGATTTGGGCGTTGGGGACATCATAGAGGATTCATCGTTTGTTAGCACATCCCTTGACAAAGACCAAGCCGATTTGTTTGCACGAGATGCAATGACGGGTAAAGTTGGTGAGGGTGCACTATTTAAAATAAAAGCCAAAAAAGGTCAAAAAGGCGGATACTTGGATGTTAGCGGAATCCACGATATGCACCAAGGGGAGCAGGAATTTTTATTGCCCCGTAACACCCAATTAGAAATTGAAAGCATTGAGAAAGACGGAACAACACCCGTTGTTACTCTTAAAATTATTTAGTTATGGCAGAGAAAATAAAAGAACGAAAACGCATTAAACCCCGTAAAGAGAGATTTCTTGTTTACTCTACGGATTTAAAAGTTATAAAGAAGAAAAAGAAAAAGAATGAATAAGGTTTACCTATGCGACAGTGATAGTGTGTTTGATGTATTTGCGTGGAATCCGCAGTTTACAGAAAATAATATAGCAGTCATTACCAAAAGTGATGTGCCGTCTTTACGTGATATGGTTAAAGACGAATTGCAAAAAGCAACCAAAATAGATAAACCTCAAAAAGCCACGGGGCAAACGTGGTCTCAATTACTTTTACAAAAGTATGCACCTGCACGTTGGATTACATATAGACGTAATAGGTTACTACTCAAAATATTAAAGCAGGGAACAAAAGCAGAACACGCAGTAGTAGTGTTTTCGGCAAATCCTGCATTTCAACATTTAAAAATAATTCCTAAATCTCACGATGAATACCAAAAGATTGAGAGAGAAATATTAAAGCGTAAAAAGCAAAGAGCCGAGGCAATGCGTTCAGACGTAACACCCGAGGATTTAGAGAAAATCAAAGAAAGCAAAAAAGAGAAACAACGAATTGCTCAAGAATTAAAAGAGGAGCAAGTAGCGGAATTAAAAGATATTGCAGGGATAGATAAAAAAGAGCAAATTATTACTAATGCCGATGCACAGTTATTACAGAAACTTATTGATAAGAAAATAGATAGAGAGAGGGAAAAGGAACGTAGACGTAAGATGTTGGAAGAGATGGGCGAAACTGAAAAAGATAAGAAAAAAACTAAAACAGTTAGTCTAAAAGATAAGAAAGTTGACCCTACCGATTTAATAGGTGAGGATGAATTGTCATTATTGGAAATGGCTAAAAAGCAAGGGGTCATTAAAGAAAATGAATTACCAACAGAGGACGGTAGCAAGGAATCTATGGAGACCCTACAAGAATTAGGATTAGTTGAAAAGACCGAGGAGGGTTATAAACTTACAGACGATGGGGATAAAATAGCAGATGAATCTGAATTAGAAAAACTTGCTAAAGACCTTACCGAATCCGCAATGACCGAAATGGAAAAAGAAAAGGTTGTTAAAACATTAGCGGAGGGTGCAGAAAATCTAATAGCCGACCAAGCCATTATTGAAGCCGTAGGAGAAGAGGAGGCAAAAGAAATTATAGGAGACCGTAAACTTACAAGCACGGGAAATGATACGCTTGATAAGAGATTAAAAAAAGCGGTTAACCAATTATCCTATGACCAAGCAATGGAGTTGGCACAAACACGAGAAAAGTATAAGCGTAAAAAAAGGACGTTAGATAAAAAATATAGAAAGAGAATCCATAAGCCAAAAGGCAATATGGAAATTACAAGTTTGCAAGGTGTTGGTGTAGGAGACATAGATGTAGCACCCGAAACCAAAGACCAAGCCATAGAGAGAATTTTGCAAAAAGAAATCAACCGTATGAATGCGGAACGTAATTTAGATTTCTATACAAATTACTACGAGGACAGAGCAGGGAAATCCACAACCAACAAAGCATTAGATTTAGGTGCAATAGAAACTATAAACGCACTATCGTCTATGTATAATCGTGGAGCAGGGTTAAGTAAAAACCTTATTGCAATGATTGGGGTTGAAAATTCGGCAAAGATAGTAGCAGGAGCAATCGCCAAAAGACACGGCAAAGAAAAAGCCATAAAAGAAATGGAAGAGTTTGCCATAGGTAAGTATGATGAGGTAGTTGATAAAGCAATGAAACGTGCTAAAGAAAGTATTGACCGTACAGAGAATTACCAACAAATGGCAGATGAGGGAATTATACACGGGGCAAGTGCGTGGTCTGCTAAAGGTAGAGAAATGGCTAAGATGGGTCGTGAAATAGGGATGACCGTAGGAAGTCTACAAACCACGGCAAGTGTAATAGATAATATGCGAGAGACGGGCACGGCAGGGGATATTGTAATGGATATGGGGTCAAATCTTGAAAGAGCCAAAAGAGACATAAAGAGAGCAGGATTAAGAGATGGTGAGTACGCATTAAAGAAATACACGGAAAAAGGAAAATCACGTTGGAAATTAGTAATAACCTCTGACCAATTCTCAAATCTTATAGACCCCCCAAGTATGGAGGCACAAAGAGATAAAGCCGTAGCCGATATTAAAGCAGGGAGGAGATATGATGAAAATTGGTTGCCCGAGGGTAAAATGAAAGCCGATGGAGGTACGCATTATGATTTCCTTACTACCAAAGAATTAGAAGAGCACAAAGGGAAAAAACCCGAGGATGCAGACGGTTGGGAAAGATTTAAAAACAAAGAGGGTGAAAAGGGTTTCACCTCCGAACATCCCGAGGGTAAAACATTATACCGAAAACAAAGGAAGTCGGGAATATTCAAATCACCACAAAAGATGGTGCAGATGGCAATGGAGAAAAAACGTGCCGTTATGAATTTAGGAGCAGGAACGGGTAAGACGATGGGATTCTTGGCTACTATACAAGGTGTTATTGATAAAGGTGATATGAATACCTTTGCATTTCACACTATGCCAAGTAGACTACGTGATGAGTTCTATAAAGATGCTCAAAAGTTTTTCCCTCATTTAAAAGTTTTAAACTTGGACAATGTTAGAGGAATGGATGCTAAAGATAAAGCATTAGCCGAGGCATCCGAGGGTAAATACGATATTGTTATAAGCGGAATGGATAGTATGAAATTGGGAGGTCAAGATGCCAAGAGTAAAAAACTATTAAAGAAAGTTTATGACGGTTTATATAAGTCAGAAAAGGAGAGATTAAAACGAGAGAAACGTGATGTAGTAACTGAAATTAAAAACGGTAAAGAATATAACGTAAGTTATTGGAGCACCGCAAAAGGTGAGGCACACAAAAAGCGTTTAATGGATAAAGCCAAGGCACAATTACCAAACAAGCACAAATGGTTGCCCGATGTTATTGCATCGCATAACCCAAGCATTGTAACGGTAGATGAGGCACACGAGGGTTTTAAAAACATTAAACATAAAGGGTCATCGGTAAGGGCAAACGCAATTAAAACTATTGCCAAAAAACCCGAATACTTTATACCTGCCACGGGTACAGTATTAAGAAATGACATAGGAGAATTAGCAGGGATGTTGCACGTAACAAATCCCGAGGAATTTCCTAACCCTACTAAATGGACAAACAAATACGAATCTACCAACCAAGGTAATACAGTATTTCAAGAACAAGCGGTGGAGGGTTTCCGACAGTCATTAGATGACCTAATGCTTACAGAGCACTTGCAGGTTATGAAGAAAGATAAAAAGACACCCGTTAAAATGACGGAGACAGTTCATAAACCTAAGTTGGGAGATAAGCAAAAGAAAAAATTAAGAGAAGTAGAAAACATCTATCACGCAGAGAAAAAAATCAATGGACACGCAATTATGAATAAAGACACCTACGAATTACATAAAGACGATGGTGGTCAAATCAAAGCATCCAATGATTTTGCAGGTAAAAAAATGACATCCGTTGATGACGATGGAAAAGTAAGAAACACTAAAGAGGCAAGAGAATACATTAAGAGCCAAGGTTTAGACCCCGATAAACACCAAGTAGTGGAAATGGGACAAAGGGGTGCATCTGCACGTAGGGATAGTAAATATAACAAGGTACTCAATGCAGGAGATTGGAAAGAAAACGCCAAAGCCAAACAAGTCGGACAAGTTGCCGACAAAGCCATTAAACGAGGCGAAAAGACTATTATATTCTATGAGAGAAAAGAAAGTCTGCCGATGTTGCAAAAAATGTTCGCAGACAAATATGGATATAAAGACGGTGAAGAAATGCACTATATTGATGGGTCGGTTAAATTTGGCAAACACAAAGGGTCAAGGAATGATAAGGTAACGCAATTTAACAGTAATCCCGATTCAAGGATTATGTTTGCCTCATCCGCAGGAATGACGGGGTTAAATATGCAGAAAGCCAATAATGTGATTTGGTTATCACGTACAACCGCTAACTATTTGCAAAAGCAAGGAAATGCCCGAGCAATGAGAACGGGTCAAGAAAAGGACGTTAATGTGCACTATGTAGACACGGCAACGATATTTGATGACCGTAGAGTTGACTTAAATCGTAAAAAAGAGAAAACGGCAGAGGCAGTGGGTGAAGCACCCGAAAAACGTCTAACTATGGCAAGGGCGTTAGCCGAGAGACGAAAGAACGTAAAAAAAGCCATTTCTTTAATTATTAAATTGTAGTTATGAGTTTAGAATCAATAAGTAAGAAAATNAACAACCGATTAAAGAATGCGGAAAAGGCATATGCGTTTATTATTGCCAAGCAAAAGGATGACCTTAAAAAGCAAATCAATATTAAAAAGCAATTAGAAGTTGTTGCCGAAGAAAAACAAGAGGTCTTAGGTGAGATAGATAAAGATATGCACCCTAAAGAATGGGAGGAAGTACATAAAGAGTTGAAAGAGATATTAACGGCAATAGCAATGTACGATAATAACATAACTAAATTACAGTTGAATTTAATTGAGGAGGGGATGGACGATAAAAGCAATTTTGAATAATGAAAATATTTCCTGCACCTCCACGAGAAACCGTCAAATTGGGAGATAACACAAAAGTAGTTTTAGGTATCAAAGGGGTGGTTATGATAATAACAGTTATCGCTACCATAGTTGGTGGATATTATGCTTTACAATATCAAATCCATCAATTAGAAAATAGGATTAAAATATTAGAGATTAAAAAATGAAACTTGTTTATTTTATATTGATGACTTATGGGGTTTTTGTTTTTCTATCTATTGTAGAGTATAGATACAACCCTCAAAAAATAAAAGATTACATCCGTAATACACCCGTGAGAAAATGGTTTGACTGTTCGTTTTGTATGGGATATTGGATTTCAACAGTTATATATTATGTACAGTCTAAGTGGATGAGTTGTGTNTTGTTTTGGGAATTTACCTATTTAGATTTTNTNCTTTTGCCAATGTTNGCAGGAGGCACNACATACATATTAGATAACCTAATAATTGAAAAGGAATGAAAGCACGATGGATGTTACAACCCGTAAGACGTTGCAAAAGCGGATGTTGACGGTTTATGTTTTAATGAGTTATATAACGTAGTAAAGAAAAAGATTATGAATACTGAATTTTTTAATTTTCACGTTCCAATTTCTATTGTAGAAAAAGGTGGGAACAAGAAAAAAGAAATGGTGTTGGGTGGTATTGCCTCAACACGAGATATAGATAGAGAGGGTGAAAGTTTATTACCCGAGGGTTTTGATTATAATTATTTAGTTAACAATGGTTACATAAATTGGCATCACCAATTATCTAAAAATCCCGATTCAGTTATAGGTGAGCCAACATTGGCACGAGTTACACCTAAAGGTCTATATATAGAGGGTAAATTATATCCTAACAGTGAGATGGCAAAAAAGGCATATACTTTAGCCAAAACACTTGAGCAAAATTCATCTAATCGTAGATTGGGATGGAGCATAGAGGGTAAAGTAGTTGAAAGAGACCCTGCTAATCCAAAGCGAGTAACTAAGGCAAAAATCACGGGGGTTGCATTAACACCAATGCCAATTAATCCTAATACGATGGTTACTATAATAAAAGCAATGAGTGGAGATGCCGAGGCATATGAAGTTGTGCCCGAAGAGTTACCTGCTAATGGTGGTCAAGAGTATATAATGAATGAGCCATTAAAAGACGGGGGTTATGTAAAACTTAATCCACAAGGCGAAATCGTTATCCATTTAGGCAAGGGATATAAAACCACTAAAGCAATGAATACAGTAAACGCATCCGCAATAATCCCCGAGGATTTAGAGGGCGATACCAAGTTGACATTGCAAAACAAAAAAGACGAAGAAGTAACAAATCGCCTCTTAAATAAGGGTGAGGTTTACGAACATATTTTTAGAGAATATCAAGGTATTTCTCCAAGCCAAGCAAGAATGATTTACAATAAAATCATTAATAATAAAAACAAAGAGTTATAATAAGTATTTAAAGATTAATCACTAATTTAGAATTTGCAAAAACTAAAGTTATGTCAGAAAATATTGAAAACACAAACGATTTCGTAACAGAAGAAGAAATCAACAAAGCCGTAGCAGAGTTGACTGCCGATGGTTATTTAGGGGACGAGTACGATACTCCCGAGGACGTTGAAACCGATGAATTAGAAAAAGCCGTATCTACAAAAAAAGCCGATGACGAAGAAGAGGAGGAAGTGGAAACTAATGCCGAAATAGAAGAGGAAGAAGTAGAGAAAGGTAAAAACAAAAAGTGGGGCGGAAACAAAGATGAGTACAAAAGGAGAGATGGTCATAAAATTGGAGACAAGGATGGTCATTACAAAGACTATGAGGACGATGCTAAAAAAGCAGACGAATCAAGAGGTGAAAGAGCCGATGTAGACAAGTACGAATATGAAGAGGGTCTAATTGACGGAATGCACGACAAAGACGTTGAGGATGAAGAAAAGTCTTATTACAAAGCGGTTAAAGGCGGAAAAGGAACATATCACCAATTTAACAAAGCAGGTACTAAAAGAGTTGGTACTAAAACTTTTGTTAAAAAAGGAGACAAGTTCGTTGCCAATACAATCTCAAAAGCATTAGGAGCAGGACATAACATCAAACCCGTTTCTACTAACAACCCTAATGAGGACGTTAATGAAACTATTG
>PAAT01000118.1 GCA_002698965.1 Rhodopirellula sp.
TGATCGTCAACCAGCCGAAAAAATTTTAATTCCGGCGGTCATTAACCAAAACACATCAATGTAGGTAAGAGCGGGTGAAGGGAATCGAACCCTCGTCTTCAGCTTGGAAGGCTGTGGCTCTACCATTGAGCTACACCCGCAATACTTAGTAGTGCGCAATGACACCCATACACAATGTGCAGCAATCCTCTATTTTTACGCAAAAAAGGGAATACTGATAAGAGGCAATTCACTAAGTTTCCAAAAATAAATTGACCGGCAATCAGAGCATAAATCAAGCCCTAACCAGCCAGCCAGTTCATTTAGGAGTATTTTGAGGTTTTACCTCTCTAGTGGTGGGTGAAGGATTCGAACCTTCGAAGGCGCTGCCATCAGATTTACAGTCTGACCCCTTTGACCGCTCGGGAAACCCACCTCTTCGTTTCTTTTTCAGGCCTATAGTGGCTTGAGAAAGAGCGAGAGCCACCGAAGGGAATCGAACCCTTAACCTGCTGATTACAAATCAGCTGCTCTGCCAATTGAGCTACAGTGGCATAATTTTAAATCTCGGAAATATCTCCGACCGTTAAAACGTGTAAATATACCGAAATTGGCTACACCTGCAATATGAGAGTTGCCAGTTTGAATTCGGTATAAAACCAAAATATACCTGCCTGTTGGGCCTGTGAAGGCTGGAATGCAGAAAAAATAAGACAATTAGATAGTTATACAGCTTAGCTAATCTATAAAGACCCACCGAAGACCGTGGCATCTTTTAAAAAAGCGAGCCGATAAATAGGAATATTTATCGGCTCGCGTCAAAAGCTAAAATCAATGCGTCTTAAATATCAATCAATTCTAAATGCTCTGTCGTCGCTTCACGCCTTAGTTTTTTCAAAGCCTTAGCCTCGATCTGACGTACGCGTTCCTTTGTGACACCAATCTCCTCACCGACCTGTTGCAGAGTCTGTGGCTCGTGACCGGGAGTTAGGCCAAAACGACTAATGATTATTTTCTGTTCACGGTCGTCCAATTGAGTCAAGATACTGCTAATCGCTAACTTCCGGTGCTCATCTTCAAGCTCCAGTTGCTGCCGACTAGTTCGTGAATCGTTTTGCATGACGAACGCTTCTTCCAAACTTGTGCGGAACCGGTCACGGTGCCGAAACTCATTTGGAATGGTACGAGCGAAATTCTTCATGATTGCCCAAGAAGCATAGGTCGAAAATTTGTTGCCCAAGGCATAGTTAAACTTCTCGGCAGCGCGAATCAGTGACATGTTGCCATCACTGACAAGTGTGAAGAAATCTTCCGTTGCCTTCATGTGACGTTTAGCAATCGAAACCACCAATCTCAAGTTGGAACGAATAATCACCTGCTTCAACTGCACGACAATTCCCCACCAGGATTCGATCTCGTCCATCAGCGAACTGTCACCGGTCTTTTCAAACTGTATTCTCAATTTTTCAGCTCGGTACTTTGTGTAGTTGTACTTGCGGAACAAATGTTGTTCCTGTGCTCTGGTTAATATAGGAACTTCATAGAGAGCTGATAGGTAGGACGGAAGGTCTTTCGGAGCCCGAGTTCGTCTTGGAGGTGTTTCCGGATCCGGAATCGGCGCCATGATTCGCTTTTCGGCACCACGGCGACTAAATTCATCAGAGGGCATATAGTCGAGCGGTAGCTCCATTATCGCTACTCGTCTCATCTCATTAATAATACGATGGATTGTTGACGTTGTACGGTTGAATTGTCGAGCAAGCATCGCAACACTCGTTCCTTCATTGAAACGGTGGAAAATGCTGCGTTTAGATTCGAGCGAGAGCTTACCTCGAGCACGGGGGAAGATGGCATCCGTTGGATTGTCGGTGTCATAACGTTTTAGAGTGTAGCGGATTGTCTCAATGCTTCGTTTGAAATGATCCGCTAAACGACGCGCTGTTTCGGACGGACAGGCGCCGGTTGCTGCCAATTGTCGTCCATGTTGCAGTATCTCCTGACGCTCTGAGTCGGTGAGTTGACTAAAACGCTCGCCGCGTGAAACCTTCGCACGATTGTTTGCAATGAAAGTTTCCACACTGGAATTCGTAAAGGCCACACGCTTGCGACCGTTGATAACAATTTTACGACTGACTAAGCCATTGTTTCGCCAACGGGAAATCGTTTTAGATGAGACCTTGAGATGTTCACTCAGGGAGTGCACGGTGTAAACAGGCTCAACAATTTCGTCAGCGGTTAAGCCAACGTGCTCTGTTAAGTCTTCGACCAACAACCGTAAGTCATGATGAATTTCTTCACCAGAAATCTTGAGACTTGAGTTGATGCCTGAAGGTGTTGAACTGAGACCCGTTATCCTGTGGTGCAGGTAACCAAACGAAAGCGATTGGTTTTGCTCGATGTCGTAGATGAGCTTCTCGATCCGATGGGCATAAAGCAATACAACTTCACGTTCATCGACGGAAGCTAAAGCGTCACGTAAATTGCGCAGCGCATTACTGCGGTAAGATGAGTTCATGGCTATTCCCTTCTCTGCCAGACTCCTGCATGCTGTTCCATGTGATTGCACCTGTGAGCTGTGAATGACATCCAACGAGCTAAATCCTTCCCAAGATTCAGCCGGTTAATGACTTCCGAATTCAGTTACAAAGTGTCGTCACGCAAATCAGGAATCTTATATTGTCGTCTCGAGTGGCGGGCCCCTGATTACCTTTAACAGCATTCTAACGTTCGGCTTTAGGCTCTGAATCCCTCAGCACCTTTGCCTGGTTTGGCAAACCAGACCGTCAAAACACTATTTACGAGATGACTAATATTATTATAAAGCCTGTGTCAAGCTTTTCCCTATATCTACGTGGCGAATACGTAAACGGTGCACCACTTAGTCCTGCCGATGGCAGAACTTTTTTATCGATTAAAGACTATAAAAACAGTGCTTTTCGATGCCACAAGCGAATTTTTATGAAAAAATGATCAATCTTGGCAACTCGTCCAGCGACTGAAATCTCTGAAATAACTCATTTCAGATGTAAATTGTCTTAACCGTAGTTGGTTTATACGTCGATTTATCGATTAACCGGTCTTTCGAGACAACGGATCACCGTGGCCTGCGCGATGTAAAACCTCGGCACCGATACAAAGACAATGAATTTGAATTTACCCAAACCGATTAAACGATTTCTGATGATTGCAGCTTTGCTGTCATTCATGAGCCAAATCTCGCGCGGCGTTTGGGCTCAAACTTATACCTTCCAACCGTCAGATCAACCATTGCAGCAATCTGTAGACGTTGCCATTGCCGTCGAAGGCAAAGTCAAAATGAAGACAACCCGATTTGGAGTGGTAGAAGAGAACGTCAAAGTTACTGGCAGCCAATCTTTTGAGCAATGGCTGGGCTATCAACGGGCGACCCAATTATGTCGAGCAGTTCGTTATTACCATGACTTACAATCTAAAGTTTCCATCGGAGAAGGTCAGGTCAAGCCGGCGTTAAGAATGAATCGGAAACTGATTGTCGATCAGTACCAATTCGACCAACATCACCTGTACTCGCCTCAGGGAAAACTTACCCGGGACGAACTGGATCTTGTCAATACTCAACTGAGTCCAACACTCTTTTATCAATTACTTCCGCAGACACCGGTTAGTGCGGGGGATAGCTGGGAACTTGACTCTGCCCATCTTTCCGCCATTCTGGCGTTGGATGCCGTTGCCCAAAACGATGTGAAAGCCACTTTGAAGTCTGTTGAAAATGGGCAGGCAGTGATTGTGTGTCAGGGCGAGATTGCAGGAGGAGTCAATGGAGTTCTTACGGAGGTTCAATTAACTCTGCAGGCTCTTTATGACATCTCAAGCCGCAGCTTTTCCAAAGTGTCGTTGGATATGACCGAACGGCGGGGTATTGGGCATGCAAGACCAGGACTGGACGTCAGCGCTAAGGTCGTCGTTAAATCCACTCCCTTAAACGAATTTATAAGATTAAATGACTCGATCATTCAGAAGTGCAACCGGCCGATGACAGACCGGGACGCATTGCTTTCTCTTGTTCCGGTGGCGGATGCCATAGAATTGGAATTGAGTCGTGATTGGCACGTGATGATGGACCAGCCTGAGTTGCTTGTGATGAGACAGGTCATCCGAGGTGATCTAATTTCGCAATGCAGCCTGAGCCGCTTAAAACCGTTAGGCGACAACCAACGAATGACCGTTGAATTACTTAAACAGCAGATTCAGAAATCATTAGGTGAGCGGTTGGCGGAGTTTACTGAAACTCATCAAGAGCCTCTCCATGGTAAGTATCCCCATCTTCGAGTCTCCGCAGTGGGGCTCGTAGGTGAAGTAACTTTCCAGTGGGTGTACCATCACGTAACCGATGTAAAAGGTAACCAATATTTGTTTGTCTTTACGATTCCTAATGACAAGGTTTCGCAGTTTGGGCTACAGGATCGACAGGTAGTGAAATCTTTTGTTTTTCGGAACGAACTATCCGGAAAACAACCGATCCCTGCTTCGGCATCTACCGATACCACTAAGCGTTAGACAGCATAGAAATAATAAAAAAACTTGACCGTTTGAAAAAACGGTTTTTATACTCGAGTTAAGAGCGAGTCAAAACATCCGTCACAGTGGTGTGTTGGATGTTTGTTGACGAGTTCGCCGGAGAAGAGGTCTCAGGATGACCATGAAAACCATAAACAATGTTTTTGCTAAACCAGCATGTGTGGCGATGGCCATGATTTTGGCACTGCTGTCGACTAATGTCTTAGCGCAGAATACTGAAAGAGTACTGGCTCCGGGAGTCCTGACGACAGTCGCTCCGGCCATTGAAGAAGGGGAAACATATTCCGCTCCGGCCGATCTGATTGAAATTTCCAAAGCTCGAGCTCATCTCAAATGGCAACCAAACTTTACAGCGCCTACGCGTACATTGTTCGAGAGGTCATTACAGGTTCCGCTGCGAAGAAATGTTTGGGGTTTGGAATTCACGTTTAAACCATTTCGCATGATTGAGGTTGATATCCCTCAGGCTTCCGGAAAAATGCAACGTAAAACCATCTGGTACATGGTTTACCGTGTTCGGTACTTAGGTGAAGAAGTTCACTTTGAAGCTCAACAAGACAACATCGGGCAGGCTGATCCTCGATATACTCGATTTAACAATATCCGCAAGGATGCTCAGTTTCGTTACCTTATTCCTTACTTTACTCTACGAAGTCATTTGCAGGCCAAGGAGTATCTGGATCGCTTAATCCCCTCGGCTAGAGATGAGATTGCAGGCGTTGAGAAGGTGCCCGGTCGTCTATTGAATTCGGTGGAAATGGCGAGCACAAAAATACCTCGGGAAGACGCCGAGTCTGGCAAGGGTGTTTGGGGAGTTGTGACGTGGGAGGATATCGATCCGCGTACTAACTTTTTTTCCCTCTACGTACAGGGACTGACCAACGCTTATCGCTACAAAGATACTGCTGAGAACCCACAGGTTGGTGATGAGATTGCTGCGGGTCGTGTCATCGAATTGAAGACTCTGCAACTCAACTTCTATCGTCCGGGTGATACCATTGAGTTAACGAAGGACAATATCTTTCATGGTCTGCCGAATGCTGTCCCGCGTCCGGAGATCGTTTATACGACTGAACCCGGGGATAACCTTCAGTCACTTGCAAAACGATTTCTTAGTGACGAATCCCGGGCACTTGAAATCTATCAGCTTAATCGCGATGTTCTGTCGACGCCGAATAAACTTCCCGTGGGAACATTGATTCGCTTCCCACGAAATAACCATGAACGCTATAACGATCTTGAACCGGTTCGGCTGCATACGGCCACGGCAGGAGAGACATTGGCGTCGATATCACAAACCTATGGTATACAGGTTCGTGATATTCAACGTGTGAATACCGACTACATCGCCGAGGGCGAAGAACCGACTGTCGGTGAATTGGTCATGATTCCAGTAAATTTAAATCGATTAAACCGACCAGAAAATGCACAGAAAGATATTTATAAGATTTACACTCTCAGACAGGTCGCCATTATGCGATTGTACGGGATGAATAAATTCTCTAAAAATCAGTGGATTTACACGGGTATGAATTCACCTGTTTTCCGCACGGCTGAAAATCCGGAAACGACAGAAGTCCAGCCAATTAATAAATAGTCGCTACCGAGCTAAAAGAATTCTGGTGCAAACCCTGTGACTNTGATGCAAACTCAGGGTGTTCGGTTGAATTCAATCAATTTAGCCTCTTGATGAGAACGCCTNACCAGTTTAAAAAAGACCTTTNCGTCGTGGTTTTTATCCTTAGCGGGATGCGTGTGCGAATTTATAGTNCATGCGTTGGTGGAACGACGATANCCAGATAAAATAATTTGAAACCAAGTAATTGATAGGCTCATAAAATGGCTCATAAGAAGGGACAAGGCTCCAGCCGCAATGGTCGCGATTCGAATGCACAGCGTCGTGGTGTGAAAAAATTCGGTGGTGAGCGAGTAATCGCTGGCAATATCCTCGTTCGACAGGTCGGAAATAAATTCCACCCGGGTAAGAATGTTGGCCAGGGCAAAGATTACACCCTGTTTGCTCTGACAGACGGAGTTGTTGAGTTTGACCGCAAAGGCCGCCGCATCAATGTCGTTGTTGCCAGCAACTAAGCTTTTTCCAATATAAGAACAGGGATGTCTCCATCGATGGGGGATGTCCCTTTTTTTGTGTACGCCAGAGAACTTTCTAGAAACTTAACCCTTAGTACTTACTCATGTTTGTTGATCGCGTCACTATCGAATTGTTCGCCGGTAAAGGCGGGGACGGATGCCTGAGTTTCCGTCGTGAGAAGTACGTACCACGGGGAGGCCCGGATGGGGGCGATGGTGGTAATGGTGGTAGTATTCACATTGTGGCAGAAGCAGGCGTTGATAGCTTAACGGCTTTGAGCCATCGGAAATTCTGGAAAGCTGATCGCGGGCATCATGGAAGTGGGCAGAATCGCCGGGGTAAGGATGGCCAGGATGTTACTATTAAAGTTCCTCCCGGGACAATCATCGTCGATGCTGAACACGATTTTGTCATGAAGGATCTGGTCAATGACGGAGACTCTTTTATTGCGGCGAAGGGAGGCAAAGGCGGCAAGGGGAACGCCCGATTTAAGTCATCGGTTAATCAAGTTCCTCGTGAATGGACTCCGGGTGAAGACGGTGAAGCGCGTAAATTAAACCTCGAGCTGAAAGTGATTGCTGATGTCGGATTGGTTGGTAAACCGAATGCTGGTAAAAGTACACTTTTGAGTCGTGTTACCAAGGCGACCCCACAAATTGCTGACTATCCGTTTACGACGAAGTTTCCAAACCTTGGCCGAGTAGTGCTTGACTGGGAACGGTCGTTTATCATGGCTGATATTCCGGGATTAATCGAAGGTGCGTCCGAAGGAGTCGGGCTGGGACATGAGTTCCTAAGGCATATAGAGCGAGCGGGAATTCTTGTGCATTTGGTGGAGCCACAACCAATGGACGGGACTGATCCTCTTGATAACTTCAAAGCAATTACAGCAGAGTTGTCTCAGTACAATGAACAGCTTGTACAGCGTCCGCAATTAGTTGCTGTTACGAAAGCGGAGATTCCCGGAGCTGAAGAAGTCCATGCGCAGCTGGCCGCATTAACAGGTGAAAATATATTTCTTATCTCTGCTGTTACAGGCCAGGGGCTTAATGATCTTTCCCAGGCAATCCATCAAGCTCTCGAAAAGGCTAAGCAGTCATGACTTCGCTGGTGGCTGTGGACATTGGCAACAGCAGTATTAAACTCGGATGGTTTCCAGAGGGTGAATCCAGAACGGAACTGCCCCCGGCCCGAGTTTTGACATTGACGGTGGGTGAATTAGAGTCTCCCTCATGGAATGCATTTTGTGCGATGATTGATAGCCAGACGCATTGGGTGATCGCCAGTGTTAATCAGCAAGCTTGTCAGCGCCTTACAGCAGCAGTTGTCGCGATTTGTCCTAGCGCGACAGTGACTGTACTGCGTAACAGCATGTTGCCGATTGATACTGACATAGAAGCCGTCGATTTGGTGGGTACGGATCGACTGCTTGCTGCTCTCGCTATTCGTTTCCTTGAGCCAACAGCATGTCCTGCGATTGTGATTGATTCCGGAACCGCGGTGACGGTTGATGTGGTGAATCGACAAGGTGCATTCGCTGGAGGGGGGATTATGCCTGGCTCAGCATTGATTGCCCGGGCACTCAATGACGGTACAGCGCAGTTGCCACAAATTATGCTCGATAAAGACAACGCTCCAGAGCCGATTGGAGAAAACACCCAAGATGCTATCGCCGCCGGGATTTACTGGGGACTTGTGGGATCCATTAATGAACTCGTGAAGCAGCAGTTTCTGTTGCTTGGTGAGTCGACGCCGGTTTTTATTTCTGGTGGGGATAGTTGGATCGAAAAACATCTCGAATTCGAGTGCAAATCGGTTGCAAATCTCTGCTTATTAGGAATTGCCGCTGCTGTTGACGCCGGGCTGCAGTTATGAGTCAGGCTTTCATTACCGAGCAAACTGCACGGTTTTCGTTTGCACAGGTTACTCCAGTAGGGCGATCTGCCATTGCCACCTTGCTGGTATCTGGAAACCCTGCTGTTGAGGTGATCGAGAAGTATTTCCATCCGTTAGGAGGCCAGCCTTTTTCCGACTATCCGATTTGTCGAATCGTTTTTGGTAAATGGATGCACGTTGATGGAACTTACGAGGAACTCGTCATCGCTCGCATTTCGGAATCTGACATAGAGATAAATTGTCATGGCGGCTTTGCAGCAATTGAAGCTGTTACATCTACCTTACTTCAATCTGGAGGTGAGTTATTGTCCTGGCAGGAACTGACTTGCTTGCAGATAGGGAACGAGTTNCCGTATTGGAAAAAGGTAGAGCAATTACTTCCCAGAACNGTAACCTCTCTGGCAACGAGACTGGCGATGCAACATGCCAATGGTGAAGTTGAAGAAGTNATTGAAAAGGCAATTGAACGGCAGCAGCAGGGGGAGATCGAGCAGGCGAAAGAAATTCTGGAACCCTATTGCCATACAAGTCGGTTCGGTCAACATCTCATTGAACCCTGGTCGGTGGTCATTGCCGGCCGCCCTAATGCTGGTAAAAGTAGCTTAATTAATCAATTGGTAGGCTATAAACGCGCAATTGTGAATCAACAGGCAGGTACGACTCGAGATTTGCTTCGAGCCCCTGCGGTGATCGAAGGGTGGCCGGTTGAATTTATAGATACTGCCGGATTACGTGAAGGAGACGATGCAGTCGAAATTGCTGGTATGGAGTTGGCACGAGATCAGTTGGCAACAGCTGATCTTGTGCTATGGGTTCATGACATGACGACTCCCTGGGATAGTGATACTCAGCGGGCCCTGATGGATTACCCCACATTAATAGTGGGTAATAAGTCAGACCTGTCTGAATCAGCGACTACTTCGTCGAAGTGGCCTCATCTGAAAGTATCAGCAGCAACCGGGGACGGAGTACAGCGGGTCTTATCTTCGGCACTGGAAACATTGCTGTCTGGAATTTCGCAATGTCCGCTAAAAGTCCTGTTTTGTGAAGAGATGGACAAGCGAATTCAAAGCATCATTGCTGAGATGGTTCTTAGCTGAAAGGTTTACTCCGAGATAATTTCGCCTTCGATGTAATCGTTTTGATCTTCATCGTCGTCAACGATCTCTCCTTCGACAATTGAATCCCAGGGATCTGCTTGACCAAAGGTATCGGTGTGTTCAAATGCGTTCGCATTTTGTTGATAAAATTGATTGACACCAACACGTGTCTTGAACCATTTGCCAATTCCCGCTCGATACAGACTTCTCGTGACGGGAAATAGAATGGTAAATCCAATGACGTCGGTGAGGAATCCAGGTGTGATTAATAAGGCACCTGAGATAACGATGAGTAAAGCATCGGCAAGTTCCTGACCGGGCATTTGCATTTGCGCCATGCGTTGCTGGATGCTTGCCATCGTGCGTCGGCCTTCCTGTTTAGCCAGCCAACTACCAGCTAGTCCGGTGAGGATGGACCAGCCGATTGTGAAACCCCACCCGATGGCTCCACTGACCTCAATGATGAGGTAGAGTTCGGTTAAGGAAACGGTGACAAAAAGAAAGAATAGAAATGCCATGACTTTGTACCAGCTTAAAGACGGCCTATCGTTGCTTGGATAGAGCCTCTGCAGCGTTAGAAACCTTCTCGGCTTCCTGTGGTTGTCCCAAAGCACGATACATAATAGAGAGATTTCCGTAAGGGATTTTCAGGTTCTGATTGGAGAAGCCCTGCATTTGCACAGCGCGCTCGATCCACTGGATACCGCGTTTAGTGAGATTAAGTCCTTTAGGACGATTGCCTTCTTTCCAGTACGAGAGCCCCATGCTGACCATGCGTTCTCCGTGCCACCCCATCCCTCGACTAAACTTTTCAACGTCGTCCGTCTTTAGATATTCGGAAGCTTGGTCATACCACTTACACGCTTCTTCATGATTTTGTTTGTCAATGGCTTCGACACTACCAAGGGTGTAACAAAGTGCTCCCATGGCTGCATGAGTTTGTACATTGTCCCATTGAGGTGTGATGGTTTCGGCTTGCAGGAATTGATTGAAGAGTTGGTAAGATTCCATTCCCAGCTGTTGGACGCGATTAATGTCTTTCCCTTTGCGGGCTGCTTCCGTGGCATGTGACAGAGCTAATGCCCAGTTCCATTTGACATGTTCCAGATATTCGGGGGAAGCCCCATCTGTTTGCTGTAATTCAGCCGATATCTGGTCCACTCGTTCAATCCAGTTAGTGATATCTGCCCCATTGTCCAGTAATGCCAGAGCTTCGAGAGCTCTGCGGCAAACCACCATCCCAATGGTACTGTCGTGGTAGTCATGACGTAATAAGTGGTCCGTTAACTCCCAGGAAATATTGACCCATTTAGGAACAACAGATTCCTTCTCTTCTTTGGCAAATGTTCCGCGAGCAATATCCCTGGCAACAGCTAAATGACCTTCGATTACCAATTGCATGGCATTGTATTGGATTTCTAGATTTTCATCTTCCATCAGTTCCCGCGCCCGCTGGATCGACTCCGTATGATGAATCATGGCTTGCTTGTAGTCTGGTGAATCTGAATTTACCAGCAACTCGCCCATCATGTATGCAGCACGGGAGCGAACCAGTGGTGAAAGACGAGTGTTATTACGAATTGCACGAACACGTTGCAACATGATGTGCGAGTCTTTGGCCGTGCTTTTAATGCCAGCCTGCATTAACAGTAAATCGGTATCACTAGGTGATAGTTCAATAGCTTTTTCTAAAGCGGCGTTCGTTGCTTTGGTATTCCCCATGCGTTGCTGGATTTGTGCTTCCAGAATAAATGCTCGTTCATCTTCGGGTGTTAGCGTCTGCGTCGCTTTGGCATCTGCGAGTGCGCCGGCATAATCGAACCACTGCCGATGAGTTCCGCGTTCCAAATAAGCTTCGGCCTGAATGGTAGTAAACGAGACACGTGATACCTGATCGACATCGTTGTTACGTTTGAAGTGGAACGTAATACCTTGTTCCGGCCAGACAAGTAGAAATGCTTTTTCGGAGGTGGTCGCCTGAGTGACAGCCGTGTTTTCGACTAAACCCATTTCTGTGATTAGTTGCTTCAGTTCCGTTGGTCGCTTGAAGTGAAGATGAATCGAGTCTGCCAGATCTTCTTTGATGACAATCCCAACCCGGTCATAAGGTTCCATGGCATAGACTAGAACCTGACTATCGCTAGTTTCAATTTTCGCTCGCGGTGCTCCTAATTTCTCCGTAACTTCCGCACTTTTAGAAATGCCAGGGACGATTCCTTCAAAAGTTGAAGGCTTAAAAGCAAATTCGCCAGGTTTTTCGCCGGCTGCAGAGCCTAAAGTTATAGCTGGGGGAGTGAACTCCTGTGGTTCTTCCGTCGGATTGTCCGAGGTGGTTTCTGCGGAGGTGTCTTCCTTAAGAACGGACTGCGCAGGTTCTTCTGTTGCGTTTTGTCCGCTGACCGGCAATGCCAGAAAAGAAAAGACATACAGAGGGATGAGGTAACGCACAGAAATCAGTTGTGTAGGTTGGAATTTCATTTCCTGGAACTCTACGCAAAAGGGAATGGCTGGTTATCCGTCACTACAAAAGGAAGTAGTGACTATTAACTGAGAAGTATAGAAGTTTGAGTCGTTACGGGTAAATATGGATTTTGTTAGTACCCTATAAATTGCCTTTGCGCGATCTTAATATTCGTGGTAATAGGTGCCCTGCAATGGAGACACTCAGTGTTAGCGAAGCGAGTAGGATGAAGATGCGATAGGGCGGCGATGGTCCAGTGGGTGCGGAGTTTCTTGAGATTTGTTCAAATTCAACAGGGAAATAAGCCAGATTTCCATCCTCTTTGCTTCGTTGATAAAATTTAGCACGGAATTTTTCCTCGACATCTTCCCCTAATTCAATCCAGGATTTTTCCAGGGCAACCAGTTCAGCATAATACTCTTCAGCTTGTGATAATTCACGATCGAAAGCTTCTTTCAGCGGAATAATTTCAACCCCTTCTTGATGGAAGATCGCACGACCTGCTTTTTCATAGTACATTTCCCGGGCGGTTTCGTCCTCCACTTCATAGGAGGCTTTAAGTAATGCTCGCGCAGCAATGCGGTTACCAACACCATCGTTAGGGTGAGGGACGAGAAGATCGGCTAGACATTCCAGAAGGATGGGTGAGTTATGGTGGCCAAATCTCATCATCCCTAGGATCCCTTGAATGGCTTTGGCTGTTTCTTCGTCGGACATTTGAACATAAGCAGGGTTGTATTGTTTCGCAGTCTTATCGGCCAGATCGTTTGCAATGAAGGAGTAAAAGTTATTGATCCCCTTTTCGGGAACCTTTCCGTCATGATCCTGGGATTCGGAATTACGTTGCCTCAGATATGGGTCGCGACTGAGTGGTAATAAAAAGTTACCGTCCTTAAACTGTCCATGTTGAGTACGGTATTGCAGATAACGCGCAACATAAAGCTGGTATCGTTCACGGTTGAAGTGCGCAGCCGGGTTAATTTCGAGAGCCTTTTCAAGATATGCAATACCCTGCAGAAAATTACCGCTATGAATATGGAATGTTCCCAGATTTGCATAGGTTTCATAGTTACCCGGGTATTTCTCTTCTTTGCGTTTTATCCATTCAATCGCCTTGTCTTGTTCATTGAGTTTGTCATGAGCAACGGCAATGTCGTCGTAATGTAAAGGATCATCATTGCCTTGTGCGAGTTTGGCCGTTCGATCTTCGATGCGCCAGCGATAGAATGCTTTGCTGTGTCGGGGAAATGCTCCGGTTACCAAGTGAATAGCCGTTGGTGACTCACTCATTTCCTCGTTCAGTGTATCGGTGTCCCACAGGCAGGCAGTGAGCGTGGAAACAAAGAGGATTAATAGGAACGTCAGTGAGTGGAGCAGATGCTTCATGAGAATTTACCTACTCACTCAAGTCCCAGAGTTGCCCGACTTTGTTTTACGACACTTTCCAGGCATCCCTCTTCGAATGGACTAATGAGATGGGCGTCTTTCACCAGTTGCTGGAAAGGCGCTTCGCCCCCGCGTTTACATAATGCAACGTAATCTTCCATCGCTTGACTGCGATTCTGTTCTGCACGAATCCAGAACTGCAACGCACACGTCTGAGCAAGTGTGTAATCAATGTAATAGAACGGTGAGCGGAAGATATGTTGCTTGTCATGCCAACGTCCACCTTTAGGAGCATGTGGCAGGTCACCGTAATCCACGAACGGCATATAAGTCTGTTCTATCTCTTTCCACATGGCATGCCGTTCATGTCGGGTAGCATCAGGCTTTTCGTAGACGCGATGTTGGAATTCATCCACACTTACTCCGTAAGGTAGAAACATCAGACTACTAGATAAGTGAATGCGTCGAAATTGATCGGCACGTTCTCCGAAGAACAGATCCATCTGTGGATAGGTCAGAAACTCGAGGCCCATCGAGTGGATTTCGCACGACTCATAGGTCGGCCAGAGGTAGTCAGTCCATGGTTGGTTCCGACTCATATATCCTTGGAACGCGTGCCCCATTTCATGCGTGAAGACTTCCACATCCGCACGCGTGCCCTTGAAGTTAGCAAAAATGAACGGCATGCCAATCGTATCGAATGACATGCAATAACCCCCGCCAGCTTTTCCCTTACGACTCTGCAGGTCCATGTAACCGCCATCGGTCATTAATTTGAAGAATTTATCAAGACCATAGCCTTGCTGTTCAAACATGTCCTGCGCCAATTTAATCATGGCGTCATATTCCTGTGGTGGCAGTGGGTTTCCTTCGTGGTAATAGACCGCTTCATCCCAGTACATGGTTTTTTCGATACCGAGTTGTTCCGCCTGTTGCCGGCGAATGATATTTCCCAGCGGAGTGACATGTCGCTGTACCATTTGACGATACCGTGCCACGTCTGCCTGGTTGTAGTCCACGCGGCACATCTTTAAATACCCGAGTTCAACATAGTTGCTGAAGCCGAGCTTTTGAGCCATACCGTGACGTAGGTTCACCATCGTGTGATAAATATCGTCGAGTTCTTCGCCATTTTCTTTGAACCATTGCCACTTAACCTGTTCCGCTCCGTATCGCACATCACGGTCAGCATATTCACGGTACTTTCCAATCGTGGAATGGTTATGAGTTTCATTGTTAAATTCAAACTCAGCGGAGGCTGTCAGGGTGGTGTACTGAGATTCCAGCCCAGATTCTTCAATCAGATCGTCGGCAATCGCGGGGTCGAAGGTTGGGATTTCCGATTCCCACAGACTGAACATTTGTGAACCGACTTGTTGCTCAAGTTCATTTCTGCAAGCATGCTGAACCAAGGCTTTTTTAATACGATTGTCCAATTCGGTCAATTTAGGACGCATCTTATCAGATTGGTCCTTCTCGGATTTTGCCTGTTCATCCGCAGTGTTTTGAGTGAATCGGAGATAGACCAAAGCGAGGTAAGTACCCACTTCACGTCGTTGTTGGTCCCATTGCTTCATTGAGTTGAGAACATCATCTAGTTGCTTCGAAGACTGAATTTTATCCAGAATTGCAGAGCTTTCGTCAGCAATGTCATTGATGTTGGGGCGAGGTGCATTGAGTTCTTTAAAGTGGATCATAGTGTCTGTCGATTTGAGATGTCATGAAAAAACCGCAGAGGCTGAAAACCTCTGCGGTTAGTTATACCTTGGTTAGGCGATAACTTGAAATTACATGTTACCGAAAAGAGCACATAGGTCAGCGGTTCGGTTAGAGTAACCCCATTCGTTGTCGTACCAGCTAACAACTTTAGCCATAGTGCCTTCACCCCCCAAAACCTGAGTAAAATCTTTAGCCAGGATTGAGCTGTGAGGATCGCCAATAATATCAGTGGAAACCAGTGGATCGACAGCGTATTTTAGAACACCCTTGAGCGGGCCTTCAGCAGCCGCCTGCATTGTGGCATTGATTTCTTCCGCTGTCGTTGACTTGCCTAGATTGACCGTTAGGTCAACAACGGAACCGGTTGGTACAGGAACTCGCATTGCGATACCGGTGAGTTTACCGTTGAGCTCCGGAATCACTAGACCAACCGCTTTAGCAGCACCAGTCGAAGTTGGAATAATGTTCTGAGCACCAGCACGGGCTCGATACAGGTCACTATGAGGCATATCCTGCATTCGTTGGTCATTGGTATAAGCATGAACAGTGGTCATCAGACCTGATTCAAAACCAAAGTTATCATTGAGGACTTTCGCAATTGGAGCAAGACAATTGGTTGTGCAACTTGCGTTTGAGATGCACGTCATGTCAGCGGTCAGCAGGTCCTGATTAACACCCATCACGACAGTTAGGTCAGCACCGTCTTTCGCAGGAGCACTAAGAATAACCCTCTTAGCACCAGCATCAATGTGAGAAGAGTAACCCGCTTTGCCATCGCCACCCCGGGAAGTGAAGATGCCGGTACTTTCGATGACGACATCGATTCCCAAATCACCCCAGGGGAGATCGGCAGGGTTACGTTCGGCCAATGCACGGATTGCCTTACCGTTGACTATTAGATTTTCGTCATCATATTCGACATCACCGTCGTATCGACCGTGGATACTATCGTACTTCAGAAGCGTACGCAGGGTTTTGTTGTCAGTCAGATCGTTGATTGCAACCACTTCAAATTCGTCACTACGACGCATTAGGTTGCGGAATGTTAGACGTCCAATACGTCCGAAGCCGTTGATAGCAACACGAATTGCCACGTTATTCTCCTTCAACTCAAATTAAGAGCTTCTATATGGTACTTGTGAATCAGATGTGACTCACATTCTCACCGGTCGCTAAAACAAGTGTTTTTGGACTCATTTTGCGTCAAAAACGAAATTATAAACTCGTATTGTAAACCTCACAACGGGCTAAAACCCAAGATTGAATAACTCGTATTCACGCGTTTGAACGTTGCGTTATCGATGGCGAATCACGAAGATCCACCCATTGGCACGCAAGTCCCGCCATAGCCAGGGCTTGGAGAGCGGTTTTTGACGTTTTGCATGCAGCGGCACCGTCTTTTCAATACGCAATCCCGCTTTTGCGAGGGCCTTTTTGATTTCACGATAGCGAAAAACATGTAAAAACATGTTGGGAACTCCGCGATAACTAAAGTGCCGGTCACCTCGCTCCACTCTGGAAGAAAACAAGCTTTTAAACCAATTTCCGATTAACCATTTGGGCCCACCGGGGTCATAAAGGTTGTACCAGTAGTTATGGATGTGGAGTATGAAGCGACCTTTAGGCTTGAGTATTCTTGAGATATGTTCCATACACGTTTGGCGATTTCCTGCTCCACTGATCATCCCCAGTGTACTGAACAGGCAGATACAATGATCGACTGAATGGTTAGCCAAGATCCCCAATTCCACGAGATTTGCTCGCAGGCACTGAATGTTTAGATTTTGTTCGTTAGACTTTTGCTGCACTACACGTAACATGGGCCAGGAAAGATCGATCGCCAATCCACGATAGCCTGACTGAACAACAGGCTCTAATGCACGACCTGTTCCGCAACCTAGATCGGCAACCAAATCTCCCTTTCGGCCTACTCGCTCAAGCGTATCGAGTACGATACTCTGATCAAGTTCGAACAAACTTGTGTATGAAAAATACTCGTCGTAGTCCTCAGCGATGAATTCTGACTGCGTGTAATCCCACAATCCATGTGACACACCTTGAGGTAATTGCCAGGGCGGTTTGTTTTTGTACTTAGCCATGGGCCATATTCTACCATGTGCGGACTACGCTATATTATACGAAGCGTCCGTAAGAAAGCTCGGCGCTGAGTCACATCCAAACGATGAAAGAAGAGAGATGAAGATTGCTTATTTGGATTGCATGAGTGGGATATCCGGAGATATGACGTTAGGTGCCTTAGTGGATGCCGGGGTTGATTTAGAGGCCATTCAAGCGGGGATCGACTCTCTCGGTTTGCCGGACTGCCGGTTGGTAGCCACGGAAGTCAAAAAGAAAGGATTTCGAGCAACAAGTGTGACGGTAGAGCATGAACCGGAACATGCTCATCGCCATTTGCATCACATTACTGAGATGATTGATGGAAGTGATGTCCTTACAAGTTCGCAAAAGGAACTGGCAAAACGCATTTTTACCCGGCTAGGGGAAGCAGAAGCTCACGTGCATGGATCGACACTTCGCCAAGTCCATTTTCACGAAGTTGGTGCGGTGGATTCGATTGCTGATATTGTAGGTAGTGCGATTGGCTGGGATCTGTTAGGTGTGGAGCGAATTGAGTGTTCACCCATCCCTACCGGTCATGGCTTTGTAAAAATCGCGCATGGTCGCGTTAGTATTCCGGCTCCCGCGACGGCTGAATTATTAAAGGGAATCCCTATTGCTCGGAGTGACGTCGAGTGTGAATTGACGACTCCGACGGGAGCTGCGATCGTGTCGACGATTGTTGATCAATTTGGCCATCTGCCACCGATGAAAATTGATACGATCGCCTACGGTGCCGGAGACAAAGAACTGGAAACACAGGGCAATATCCTTCGATTGTTGGTTGGCGATGCAGACGAGTCTTCGGTGGCCGACCAAGTTTGGGTTCTAGAAACGAACCTCGATGATACTTCCGGTGAAATTATTGGGCATTGTGCTCAGTTGCTTGGCGAAGCCGGAGCTTTGGATGTCTATTCGTCCTCAATACAAATGAAGAAGAACCGGCCGGGAGTGAAGCTGACGGTATTGTGCTGGGCAGCCGATGTTCAGCGACTCGAGAGAATTCTCTTCAAGCAAACTTCGACGATTGGTATTCGTAAGTGGTTAGCTAGTCGACATGTTTTGCCCCGAGAATCTCATGATGTGGAAACCCGATGGGGGACTTTAGAAGGAAAGCTTGCAACGTTACCCGGCGGAGCTCAACGTTTTTCGCCTGAGTATGAAGCATGTCGCAGAATTAGTGAAGCCAATGAAGTTTCCATTCAAACCGTATATCAGGAAGCGACAGCCTCTTATCTGAAGTCACAGGATAAGCAGTAATGAATGATCGAACAACAACCGTCAGTGAGTTGGCAGGATTGATCGCTGATTTTGTAGATGAAAGAGATTGGAATCAGTTTTATTCACCAAAGAACATTAGCATGTCGATCGCAATCGAAGCAGCGGAATTAATGGAACACTTCCAGTGGATTTCGATGGCTGAATCCCGGGAAGTTACGCAGGATTCGGAAAAGCTGGAAGCGATTGGCGAAGAATTGGCTGACGTGATGTGCTATGCCTTGGCATTGGCAAATCAACTTGGAATCGACGTCTCAGATACGATCGAAAGAAAAATGCAAAAGAACAGGATTAAGTATCCTGCGCAAGACTTTCAGGGACGCTATGGACACAAGCATCGGCGCGAGTCAACATAAAGTCTGCTGGCGTATCCCCCATGTCTACCGCAGCGGCAAGCATATCCATGGTCTGTTTGGTCATCGGTTTATACACCGGTAGGAATACGGAACTCTTCAAAATGTACTCAGCGTTTTCCGGATAACTGCAGGTATGACCCTCCGGTGGTTGAACGACCACCATACTCCCACGTCGGTCTGCATCGACGCCGGCTGCTCGCAAACTCAATTCCACTGCGGCTGGATCATTGACCAATGTAGGGAATACCCAGTAGTGGTTAGAAGGGGCATTATTCCCCGCCACCTGATGTCCTGACTGGTCATTGAGGGTTGTTTTCAGGTAGTCTCCTAATTTGCGCTGAATCGTGATTGATTTTCCATTAAAGCGTTGTAATTTTCTGGCAAGTAAGACGACTAATGGTGAACTTGGCCGCCGACGAATCAGGCTGAAAAAGTCAGAGCCTGAGAAACCCCGAGTACTCTTCTTTAAAAGTTTGTTGTAGTCTCTGCCCATTAATTTCATGATGCCGACAAACATTGCAAACGTCAGTCGATATGAAATGAACTTTAGAAAACTGTATTTTAATAAACGGCGAAAGAAGAAACTTCGTGAGCGTTTAGGGTACTTAGATTCCAGATTTGTCAGTTGATCAGCAAGCTCTTTCTGAGCTACCGAAAAGACGGCTCCGCCCAATGCCGTCGCAGTTTTAATAGGACCAAAACTATACATCGAAACATCAGCCACATCCTGTCGTCCTTCAGGCATACCGTCAAATTGTTGAGCACAATCTTCGATCAGTAGCAGTTGATGTTTTTGAGCGATTTGAGCAATAGCATCCAATTTGATCCGTGAGCCAAAAAGATGAGCGATCAGAATCAGTTTAGTTTTGTCTGTAATCAGTGACTCGATTTGGTCGACTGAAGGAGCCAGTGTATCCGTTTCAATATCGACCGGTACAGCAACCAGCCCATGTTCTTCAATGATTTTTAGCATGCCCTCAATCGTTAACGCACTAACGATGACTTCACTATTTTTGGGTAAATTCAGAGCGCTGAGCAAAAGGTCAAAGCCAGTGCGAACGCTCAGGCAAGTAAACGGATGGCGAGAGTCTTTCCAGGTTTGGTTAACGTAGTGGGGTTCAACGCTACCACCTATCCGCACACATTGGAGTAAGCCGTAGCCAATATCCAGCCAGCTAAGATCGAAGCGTTTACGTGCCCACATGTTGCTTACTCGTAACTTCGTGTGCCGAAGTTCTATTGATAATCAGGGAAATGATGCTTTCATTGTATCGAATGCGGACTTGATTTCGCCACGATTCGAAAGCGGTTTTTGACACGAAAAGTTTTGGCAGATGTAAACGGTAGTTTGATTGTCGATGAGTGTTCGGGTTTTCCCAAGCTCGCTAAGGGCATTGGCGGTGGAATTCGCAGCGGCATGGTTGATGTAAGCAATAGTTCGTCGTGGAATAAATCCAGAGTAAAGTTGTTGCCTTAACTCGTTTTGTTCGCCCTCCTGGTCTGTGGCGATAACTAATTCCTGAGTGTCATTGAGTAATAAATCTAGTGCTAACATCATTTGGCCACAACCACTGGGTGCACGCTGCAGGACGACCGCTGAATTTTGAATTGTCTGTTCCGCGATTTCCAGCCATTGGGTGTTGTTACAAAGTTTCCCGAGCCTTACTAAGACATAAGCCATCATCGAATTGCCGCTGGGGACACTGGAATCAAAACTGTCTTTATTACGCGTGATGAGTTGCTCATGGTCATCAGAGGTAAAGAAAAATCCACCTCCCTGCCGATCTAAAAAGTGTTTTAAGGACGTTTCAGTTAATGCAACAGCCTGATCGAGCCATTGACTGTCTGCTGTACATTCGTAAAGCGTCGTATAAGCGTTGGCCAGGTAACTGTAGTCGTCGAGATAGGCATTGAGCTTGGCTTTACCATGACGCCAGCTATGAAGCAAACGCAGGCTTTCCCCTTCCGTAGACTTCGTCATATGTTTCAGAATAAATTCCGATGCCTGGACTGCCGCATTAAGATACCGGGGTTCGTTCAGAATGACACCTGCCTGAGCCATTGATTGAATCATCAAGGCGTTCCAACTGACCAATACCTTGTCGTCGAGGCCGGGACGGATACGTTTGGATCGATGTTCAAGTAAACGCTGTTTCGCTTTGGAAAAATCGTTTTGGTTTTCCAGAGGATTAGCCAGATTTGGAATATTATGGCCTTCAAAGTTACCGCGTTCAGTGATGTCATAGGTTTGGCAGAATGTTTCTCCGGACTCATGTCCTAAAATATCAAGGACTTCCGCTTTTGACCAAACGTAGAACTTACCCTCTTCCCCTTCACTGTCCGCATCTTCCGTACTAAAGAAACATCCGTACTTCGGATCCGTCATCGTGTGCAGGATGTAGTCACAGGTATCGCGAACCGTCTGTTCATAAAGCTTACTTCCTGTGACCTGATAAGCGTGCAGATAAATGTCAACTAACTGCCCATTGTCATAGAGCATTTTTTCGAAGTGTGGTACTAACCAGCGGGCATCGACACTATAACGGGCAAAGCCGCCACCTAGATGATCATAAATACCACCCAACGCCATCTTATCTAGATTGAGGCGAACCATATCTAGTAAGGTTTGATTCTCCGTTCGAGTCCAGCATCGCAGCAGCAGTTCTAGGTTCATGGCATTGGGGAATTTCGGAGCCGTTCCAAAACCACCGTGCTGGAAGTCGAAGTTGTTTTCTAAGGCAACACATGCCGCGTCGATATACTCATTAGAAAGCGATTGATTGTCATCTAATTTACCAAAGCCCACCCGCTGAAGCTTTTCAGTCAGTTCGTCGGCATAGGCCAGAGCCTGATCATTTCGATTTACCCATGCTCGGTCGACACCTTCGATGATCTGGGTGAAACCGGGCATCTGTCCGCGTTGTTGAGGTGGCCAATAGGTTCCACCAAAGAAGGGCTTTAATTCCGGAGTCAGGAACACGCTCATCGGCCAACCACCGTGGCCGGTAAGAATCTGAACGGCATTCATATAGATCTGGTCAAGATCCGGTCGTTCTTCCCGATCGACCTTAATATTAATGAATTTTTCGTTGAGTAAATTTGCGATCGCTTCATCTTCGAAACTCTCATGCTCCATCACATGACACCAGTGACAGGCCGAGTAACCGATGGAGAGAAAGATTGGTTTGCATTCGTCTTTGGCTCGTTGCAACGCTTCGTTACCCCAAGGGTACCAATTGACTGGATTGTTTTGATGTTGCAGGAGGTATGGACTGGATTCGTCAGCCAACTTGTTGGGCATGTTGAAGTTGCTCTTTATTTGTAAGAGTGTTCAGAACCGGGGAAGTCACCGGATTGGACCTCGTCGCGGTAACGTGATGCGGCATCGGCAATGGTGCCGCGAAGGTCGGCGTATTTTTTAACAAAACGAGGAGGTTCCTGAGTCAGTCCAAGCATGTCGGTAAGGACTAATACCTGACCATCACATTGTTTACCCGCTCCTATCCCTATCGTAGGGATGTCGAGCGTCTGAGTGATTTTTTCGGCTAGTTCCGCCGGGACACATTCGAGTACGACTGAAAATGCTCCAGCCTGTTGAACAGCTAATGCATCACTCAACAGTCTTTCTTCATCTCGTTGAACTTTATAGCCTCCCATCGTGTGGACGCTTTGGGGCCGGAGGCCAATATGTCCCATAACAGGTATACCTGCCGAAACTAAAGCCGCAATCGTGTCTGCCTGATCTGCTCCCCCTTCCAACTTGACTGCCTGACATCGCGTTTCTTTGAGGATCCGGCCCGCTGAGGCGATAGCAGATTGGTCACCCACAAGATGAGTTGGAAATGGAAGGTCGACAACAACTAGTGCGTGATGGACGGCTCGCCCAACGATTTCAGCGTGATAGATGATATCATCCAATGTGACTGGCAGTGTTGTCTCATGTCCCTGAAATACCATCCCGACGGTGTCACCTACAAGAATGGCTTCAATATTCGCTTCGTCTAGAATTTTGGCTGACAGGTAGTCATAAGCTGTCAGCATAGAAATGCGGTGGCCTTGTTGCTTGAAGCTAACAAACTCTGGAACCGTTATTTGTCTTTTAACACCGTTCATGGAGATTCCTGATGAATTCCTTCCATTGGGGCCTATAATTGGAAAGGTAATTGAGAGCTCAATGCGTGCTCTCAATGCTCCTTATTGTAGTGCGATTAGGACTATCCTGAGAAGCACTAACTATCCAGCGACCTGTCAATTTGACCAGTTTCCTGAAAGTGCAACTTATGCTAAGAAAACTATTCTTCTTTTCAGTAATGTTTACCTCTTTTGCAGGTATCCAGGCTCAGGAACAACAAATTCCTAAAGAAACATTACGCACCGACGGTAAAATTATTGGTCTCTTTAACGCTGGTTACTACGTAGAGTTGGATTCGGGGCAGAAGTGGACGATCTTCTTGCCGGATAATGCACAATATGTGGAAGTGTTGGGACAGGCTGAACCACGCTGGTTACAACGCGGGGCGTATGTGAGTTTTTCGGGCACCTTCAACTCCAAAGGTGAAGCACAGGTCGCTATCAAAGACATGCTGGTTTTTCAACCCAATAAAGAAACGAAACTTGGTGTTCAAGCAGATGGGATCGCTGGAGCTAACAAGGAACTGTTTGGTGGTCAGAAGACGGAACCCTCCAAACAAACCGCCAGGTATTTGGTGTCGGGAAGACTCATGAATATCAAAGATTCAAAAATGACAGTCTCAGGACCTGGTTTTCAAACGACAGTGCCGCTTGCAGATAAGATGACAATCCGAGTTAAAATGAACAATCCAACTCTGGCTCGCGTTGGTGATAAAGTCGAAGTAAATGCCTGGTACTATACTCCTCAGGCGCAACTCATGCGGGCTAAAGCTACTTCTCTCAAAGTCACGGCCGCTTTACCATTCGGTTATGTACCGCCGAAACCGGACCCTAATAATGAAGGTGATGATAAGAACGAGAAGGTTCAGGACAAAGATAACGACTAGAAGTGGTTGTCTGGAAGTTAGACATGCCTTGCAGGTGTAAAAAGTTAGCTATCCAGGATGTAGTGTAAACGGGTACTAGAACACCAGTGATCCTGAATAGCTAACGAATACTAAACCAGCCAGTTAGCTCAAAGTTTCGGTTGAAGCTAATAGAAATATCAAATAAGTAGATATGGACATTCACAATATTAATGATGTGCCCGCTTTCACCACGAAGGATGGTTCAGTGATTCGGGAATTACTGGCGCATCGAAATTCAGTGATCAGCAAACAAAGTCTGGCTGAGGCACGCGTTGCGCCAGGCTTGGAAACGCAACCTCATTATCATCCATTGACCGAAGAAATTTATTACATTCTTCAGGGAGTGGGTGAGATGACGATTGGCAAGGAAATGCAACCGGTTGGCCCCGGTGATGCGATTGCGATTCCCCCCGGAGCTATTCATACGATTCGAAATTCCGGGGAGCAGACATTGCTCTTTCTATGCTGCTGTGCTCCTGCTTATGAGCACCACGATACAGTGTTGATCAATGAAAATGGTGAAGAAATAGACTCTTAACCCACAAATCTTACTCAGTTTGCCTATCTTCATGCAGCGAGCCGATTTTTCTGCCTTCTTAATTGAAATCGGGTTTTACTCTTTAGTCGGTATATTCCGATTTTACTAGTTGTAGAGATGCATTTTGCGCTTCCGGTATGCTTCTACTATGTGATCTGCCAGGCGGATTGAGCCAGATCACATGGATAGTTGAGACTATCGGATCGAAGAGAAAAGAGAATAAAGCTCGTGACCACCAAGCAAACCAGTTCACCGTATTTAATGGTCTTTTGCCTACTCCTATTTGCATTATCGATTGGAGCGTTTGACCGATTTTCCCCAATGGCTGAAGAGGCGTTAGAGGTTGAACAGTCATTAGCCGCGGAGCTAGAGGAGTCGATCGTTGTTCCTTTGGGAGATGACCAGGTAGTTGATATACAACAGATTCTTCAGCGTCATGCTTTTAGGACGAAGCCTACAGAAGTAGAAGAAGTTGCTGTAAGTGAAGCGTTGGCGATAGAGGTTGGAGTGGAATCTGTTGCGACAGCGCCTGGGGTATTGGTAACTGAAGACATAGAAAAAGTATTGATTGACTCTTTGTTGGAAATCGATTCGGTGGTTGTTGAACAGGCACAGGAAGTCGCTTTGTTGGAGACCAAGATGCCGCAAAAGTTTGTTGAGGAAGATGCTCCAGCACCAAAACCACTAGAAGCTCGGAATGTTACGATTCCTCGGGTTCCTTCAGCTAAGGATATGATGCGACAAGGGTCTGGGGATTCGAAGGGAATGCCTGAAACGATGAATATGTCAGATGTGTTTTTGGTTGCGAGATCAGAATCACAAGACAAATCGACGGTTGATATGTCTACACCAAAGCCGATCGATCAGGCAGAAGGGGCTCCGATTGATCTTCAGCCTGAATGCTGGCCCCAGTCTCCCCAACTTCAGCGTCAATTGAAACAGTTGGCAACAATTGCAGTACTCTCTGATTGGGCTGAGGGACTCTTGGATTCACTGGAGACGTTACATGCAGTACGTGGTCTGGGTTCTGTCGAGTCAGTGCGAGTATTGGCGGCTTTAAGGGATGCTCATGAGCAGGGGCAGGCCCTCCTTTCCAAAGCACCGGCTGGTGACCCGTTGGTTGTCATGCAAAAAACACTTGTTGGACTGGATACGCGACTTGAAATCTGGCACGCTGTCCAAACGATTGTCTCCAATCAACAAGTGTCGGTGGAGACTCCGGGTTCTTCACGCGATCAGGTAGCAGCGGCCATTGAAGGTATTGAGGAACGCCTGATAGGATCTGATGAAGCTGAAAATTGGCAGGTTTATTTGAAGCTGGATGAGTTACGCAGGTATGTGAGTCGGGACGACGGTGTTGATGTTGCTGCCCGCGGCAAGGAAGCTCAGCGAATCCTTTTACGCATGCACGCACGTTCGCTAACACCTGAACAAAAGTCTCTGCTTCAGGAAGAAGCATTTACCAGTTTGGAATTTGGCTTGCGTCAGTGGTGCGTTGAGCCAGTCGATTATCCAAAGCTCATGCGTGACATCGAGTTATTCGAAAGCAGTCGTTACAATTATCGAGCGGTTCCTATCGCCAACACATTTCAGGTGATTCGCTGGTCACTTGATGATAACGTCGCTAGTCTTGGAGCGATGCTTGAAGAGCGTTATCGGGCCGGGAACATTCGTATTCGAATTGCGGAGGAGTTTATCAATCGTTTGATCCCGACAGAGACTCAGGTGTCGGCCCCGGTTGACGATAAAGTGTTAGGCGCTCGTGTTGAAGGGACTAGTGACACTACCTCACGTTTGAAGGTCCAACTGCTGGAAGATGACGGGCGGTGGGTAATCGGATTGGATGCTCAGGGAGAAATAGAGTCGCGCACCACGTCGACTAAAGGTGCAGCCGTTTTTGAGAATGAAGCCTCAGCTTCTTTTCAGGCGAATAAAAAGATCATGATTTCGCCAAGTGGTATCGAGTTTGGCGAAACATTAGCGGATGTTCAAAGTGAGAGTAAACTCGTCAACTTCGAAACAGACTACGACAATTCACTGCTTGGCGGTATTGCCCGCAACATGGCGAAGAATCAGTACAAACAGAAAGAAAAGTCGGCCGCCAAAGCAATGGATCTGCGAATTCGCCAACAGGCGACCGACACACTTGATGATAAAGTTGTGAATCAAATGACCAAAATGGAACAGACGTACAATTCACGTTGGCTGGAACCCATGCAGGATCTCAACTTACGCCCGGTCGCCACTCAGTTACACACGGTGGATAATAAGCTTGCGATTGATTATCGCCTGGCGGGTATTCATCAATTAGCCGCCCACGGCTTTCATCCGGAGATCCCCGCAGAGACGTTAGTAGGAATTCAGATTCACGAATCAGCCATGAATAATCTACTTCATAATCTGGATCTTGATGGAAAGTCCGGCAAACTTATCGAGGTGATGGCGAGAATTGCTGAGCAACTTGGCATGGATAATTTCGAGGTGCCAGTGGATGTGCCAGAGACGGTCATGGTTCGTTTCATGGAGAGGGAATCGGTTCGAATTCGATTTTACAAAGGTAAAGTACAACTGATGATTCAGATGCGACAGTTACAGAATAAGCGAGTCGGCTGGAGAAACTTTGCTATTTTGGCGGAGTATGCTCCGTCTTCAGACGCCATTAGTGGCACCCTTCAGCGTCATGGAGTGATTCAGATTCTTGGTAAAGGTTTACGACTTGGAGACCGTATTGCATTACAGACAATATTTAACAAGGTGCTCCCTTCGACTCGAACTCTGACGTTACTCGGGGAGAATATTGTTCAGCACCCAAGTATGAAGGCAAGTGGAATTGATTTGTTTGAGATCAATCAGGGTTGGTTGACTTTTGCCATCACCGACAAGAAGCCAGTCACAGCAACGATTGAAGATTCACCGGAGCGTTAGTTCCGCCAGTTCCCAGAAGTTTGTAACCCTGACTGGGAAGACGAAATCAAGAAGGACGTTATAATAGAAAGCATGCAGAAGAATGTGCTTCATACGTCCCACGAGCGATCGTTTGAGATGAATCGATTTGTCTATCCGGTTCTCAGCCGGCGTAGTCAGGGTGTGTCGATAGGCGTGAATCTAAACCCAGACAAAGTCTGTAATTTCGACTGTATCTATTGTCAGGTTGACCGTATGACAAGCAGCGAGACCCGATTTGTGGAAATGGGTCAACTTCTAACGGAACTGGATGAAATGCTGGGGTTGGTTACCTCAGGTGAATTATTCAGAAGTGAGCAGTTTTCCGTAGTTCCGCCTCCTCTACAAAGGCTCAACGATGTGGCATTTTCGGGTGATGGAGAGCCCACCACCTATAAGAACTTTGATGAAATCATCCAGTCTTGTGCCGAGCTAAAACAAAAGCATGGTCTGGATTCAGTCAAGATGGTGTTGATTACGAATGCAAGTATGTTCCATCGAGATCATGTGCAGCGCGGTCTGAAGATCATGGATGCTAATCAGGGTGAAATCTGGGCCAAACTTGATGCGGGATCCGAGGAGTACTACAGATTGATCGAACGTACCCGTATTCCCTTTCAGCGGGTTCTGGATAATATTGAACAGGCAGCCAGCGTCCGGCCGATTGTCATTCAGTCTCTATTTATGAAAGTGAATGATCAAGGACCAAGTGACAAAGAGTTGGAGATGTTTTGCCAGCGGCTTGCCCATATACTCCAGCAGGGTGGAGAGATTTCACGGATTCAGATTTATACGATTGCCAGACTGCCGGCAGAATCTTATGTCACCCCATTGGCAGACTCGGAAGTTGATCGTGTCGTTGAACTCGTTACTTCAAAAACTGGAATTCAATCGGTGGGATATTATGGATATTCAAGCTGAACCAAGTCAAAACGCTGAGATTTCTCCCACGGAAATGGCAACACGCAGGACGGTCACCAAGTGGCTCATTGTTTCCGTTGCCGTTTGGGGATTGATACTGGCCGTTGGTTCGTTTTTAGCCTGGGACCGAGCCGAGCTTGCAGCAGAACATGAAGGGGTGAGTGATCAGATCGATATGAGTACCCGAATTCTCAAGTTTGTGATTCCCCTGTCTGCCGTGGCTTTATTTGTTGGTGGTTGGATCCTCGCTCTGAAGAAAAGAAATTCGTAAGCCAAAAAGAGTTCCTTTAGTAAACTCAGGAAAAGGTTTCGGCACTGCATTCCGGAAGTTTACCTTCGATCGCTTTCGTGAAGGATCGATCAGATTGAATGCAGAATAAAAAACCAACCAGCCGGTTTACTTAAATTTTTGTAATAGCATCAGAACCGCCGGCGGGTAAGGCCTGACATCCCACTGCCCGCCATAAGGTAAGAGTTCGTCTGAAAATCGAGTGTCACTTTCGACGATCACATGGCTTCCCGTGGGAGCTCGGTCCATCATCGTTTGAATCATCTCCAGCATTTCTTCCTGTCGATCGAGAAAGAAGTCATAAGGAGGACAAAAGAATATGGTCCAGGGAGTATTTGATGGAGGTTGAAATTGGCTGGGCATACGGTGTTCGAGCCAATGGAACGCATCACCAGAAACCACTTCAACGGTCGACTCCAATTCCAAGAGGCGAACATTATCATCGATCATTCGGGCCGTTGGGAAATGCTTTTCGATGAGGGTTGCTCCGATGGAGCCCCGACTGACGGATTCGAGTCCCACGGCGCCCGTACCGGCGAACAGATCGATAGTGTATGTACCTTTGACCCAGGGTCCGACCAGATTGAACATTGCCTCACGCACTCGGTTTTTCATGGGGCGAGTGCGTTGGTCACCGCTGTATTGAATTTGGCGTCCACCATATTTACCTCCGATGATCCGCAATCTGGATTGCAGGGAGGCTTCTTTGGGCTGGCGGGAGCGGCTGGACTTCTTACTGCGACGATTCATGTCTTTCAGCCTAGCGACAGACTAAGAGAATTGGTAGTGACCCAATTTATGATTCACTACGTAGGATATTCCAGTCGTGCCGGTCGTATGGGCAATTCTTCCGTTTGTTCGTATAACAACAAATGCTCGGAGTCTTTTTTACCGGTCAGAGGTGCTAGGCTTAAGGAATAAAGATGGTGTTTACTTCTGTCTCAATTCAATATTCAGGTTCGCAAATGAAGAATCGTATTGTTACCAGTTGCGTGTTGTTTCTTTTTATTGCCGCTGCAGCCAACGTGTATGCAGTCACCCTCCAACAGGAAGAGGGCCCGGCCCGTAAAGCTTATGAGGCTAAGCTGGCTGAATGGAAGCAGATGCTGAAAGATCTGCAGCAGCTCCGGGCGGAGTTTGACAGTGCCAAACCGTCGCAGATTCCAGGAATTCGAAAACAGTGGGCAGAAGTTGTCTCTAAAGGTGATGTGCTATTTCCTAAACTAAGGTCAGCAGCCCTCGCGGCCTTTGTTGAAAACCCCCAGACGCGTGATCGAGCGTTGGTTCGTATGTTGATTGAATTAGCCGGTGAGGCATTGTTGGCGGATGATTATGAAACATGTGAACACATTAGTGTCTCCATGTTGGAAGCAGGAAGTACGGATCGCAAGTTACATGATATGATTGGCATCTCAAGTTTTGCCAATCATAAATTTGCCGAGGCGGAAGAAGCGTTTAAGCGAGCGGAGCAGGTCGGCGAGATTTCTCAGATGGGCCGTAATTACTACGGTGAAGTAAAGAATGGCTATGTTGATTTCTGGAAGCGGGAAGCAGAGATTCGAGCAGCGGAAGCGGAAGCCGATGACTTGCCGCGCGTGAAGCTCACGACCGGTAAAGGTGAGATTATTATTGAACTGTTCGAAAACGAAGCACCTGAGACAGTTGGGAACTTTGTCAATTTGGTTGAGCAGGGGTATTACGACGGATTAAAGTTCCATCGGGTCTTACAAAACTTTATGGCTCAGACTGGTTGTCCCAAAGGTGATGGCTCTGGTGGGCCTGGATACCGGATTTATTGCGAGTGCCTGACACGTAACGACCATCGCAAATTCTTCACAGGGTCACTTGGCATGGCTCATGGCGGACCAAATTCAGGGGGGTCTCAGTTCTTTATTACCTTCCGACCAACCGCCAATCTGAATGGGAAGCACACGTGCTTCGGGCGCGTGATTGAAGGGCTGGAGATTGTTCGGCAGATTACAAAGGTCAATCCTGAAATGCCGGATGCGAAGCTGCAACCGGACAAGATTATTACGGCAGAATTGATTCGTAAGCGGGATCATGACTATGTGCCTCGACGTGTGACGAACTAAGATCACCCACTCTTGACATTACTTCAGTTGCTGATATTTTGACAACTAATTCCTATTTGCATCCGTAGCTCAACTGGATAGAGCATCGGTCTTCGGAACCGAGGGTTGGGGGTTCGAATCCCTCCGGATGTACTCCACTAAAAGCTCCTGCGAACCTTCACCGGCTTGCAGGAGTTTTTTTAGTATGTTTTCAAGTTTTGTGGCGTATGATGATCGGCAGCTACCTTCTACGTGATGCAGTATGTCCAGTAGTTGGCCAGATCGATTTAAGCTCGCGCACCTTAAGGGAATGGATAAAGGCATCCCCACCGTTGATATAGAGTTTCGGGGGCCCGCTTTCTTCCTTAGGCAAAATGCAATTTGCTCCGGTAATCTCGCCGTGATTAACGAATACTTCAATGGACGTACGGTCTATAAGAAGACGCATATGAACTCGGCCATTAATAGGCTCTGTTTTCATGGGATGAGTCCGGCATGAAACAACAGCTTTCGTTTTCGTTGTGTATTGCACATCATTTCCCTGAATTTTAAATCCAAGTGCATCTGATTCAGCTGGTTCAAATTCAACTTCGATATCGAAAGAATCTCCTTCGATTCCACAGAGCAAGTTATTTCCGTGGCTAACGGAGATGTTTTTCCACTTATGTTCCTTCGCATACAGCCCGCTGATATCGGCTATTGGATAGCGATAGAGGATCATCTTGCCTCGGACGGTTCGTAAGCTCAATTCACAGGGAAAAGTCAGTTGTTGATTAAATGGCATATCTGGAAACTTGCCTCCACGCATCCAGGCCATTTGAATACACCGACCGTCTTTCTTTGGTACATCACTCCAGGTTTGGGTTGCATAGAA
>PAAT01000119.1 GCA_002698965.1 Rhodopirellula sp.
TCATCAAGAATCAGTTTATAAATAGTTCCCTGATAGCCGACGATGAAGAGTTCACCGTCATGATCCACTCCAAAAGAGCATGGCTTTTCGGGAACCTTGCCAATGACTCGCACATCAACGAGTTTGCGATTTTTCTGTGTCAGGGCCCAGATCGTTTTGGTTTCAAAATCAGAAAAGATATATTTACCAACATAGGAAGGACTACGGTTTCCACGGTAAACATATCCACCCGTAACAGAAACCCCGTGCTTCCGACGGTAGGCGATTACCGGTGGAGTAAATGCTTCTCCGTTTCGCAGGTATTGTCTGGAGAATGGTGTGAAAGCCTCATAGACGTTCCAGCCGTGGTTTTCTCCCAGTTTTGGCATGTTGATTTCTTCATAAAGATTCTGCCCGATGTCTCCCACATACATTTCTTTGGTCTTGGAATCCCAACTGAAACGCCATGGCATACGAAAACCGTATGCCCAAATCTCGGGAAGAGCCTTTTCGCCGGCGTTTCGAAATGGATTATCCTTTGGAATGGAGTAGGGAAGCCCGGCGTCCCGGTGATCCACGTCGATTCGAAGAATCTTACCCAAATGGAGCCCAAGGTTTTGGCCATTGCCAAGCGGGTCCTCCTGCGGACCGCCATCACCGGCTCCGATGTAAAGATATCCGTCAGGACCGAAGGCTAACATGCCTCCCCAGTGCAGTACTGTTGGCTGCTCGATTTTTAGTAGTCGGCGAGAGGCACCACCGGTGTCATGACTTAGGTCTTCAACCGCTGTCCGTTCCACGATGACCGGAGAGAAGATGTCATTTTCCCGGACATGGTAGTTCAGATAATATTTACGGTTATGGAGGAAGTCCGGATGGAATGCTAGACACAAAACACCTTCGTATGTCCCGGTAATGGCTTCGTGGCTCAGATCTGCCCACAATTGCTTCTTTTGTCCCTCCGGAGTGATGCTCAACTGATAAATGTGTCGTGTTTTCTGCTCGACAATCATGTAGGTGTTTTCTGACCCCGGCTTGGCGATGATACAGACGGGGTGATCAAAGCGATGAGAATCGTCATGTAACGCTTCGACTCGGGCTTGTTTGGCCACGGTCTCAAATGTATCAGGCATTCCGGGATATGCGATTCTGTCTTTTTGTTTGAGTGTTGTCAGGTACTGGACTAGATCACTAAATTCAGACTCATTGATCACTTTATATAAATCAGCCGGCATCAATGAGGTGTTGCTACGCAATTGCTCTTCAATATCTTCTTTAGCAATTGTTATGAGTTCCCCTTTTTCATTGATGAGTTCAAGGGCTTCGTTTGACTGAAATTGTAGGATTCCGGTAATGACTTTGCCGTCGACGGTCGTGACGGCGTGGCTGGCATGATCCGGGTGTATTTGCGCACTCGGTTCTAGTATTGACCGAATGATCTGATCCCGATCAAATTTGTCACCAATGACCATCAGGTCCGGTCCGGCTTTCACTTCTTTCTTGCCGACAGTATGGCATTTCCTGCAATTCGATTTCTCAGACTCGAATACAAGCTTGCCTTTAGCAGCATCCCCGCCATTCTTGGCGGCGGCAGTGTAGTGGGCCACAATTTGCTTGTGATCTTCATTCTGTGCCTGAAGGATCGATGTCGTCTGAATGATAAGAAGTATGAGAGCAAGAATCTGATTGCGGTTACGCATGGTGGAGTGATCGCTGAAGGTGAAGAAGTTGCAGACTGGTTACTTCTAAAGTAACCCAGATGTGTACTCATGGAAACAATTTGAAACCAGTGCCACTTACAATTATTCGTAAGCATCCTCAACGAGAAGAGTTTTCAAATCGTCAGATGCCACATTCCACATGCGTTGCATCATCTCCTGAGCGTCCAGATATTCGTAGTTCTCAATATCTCCGACAATACCGTTTAACGGTGTCTTCGTATCAAGACTTTGCTCCACGCGTTTTACGAAATTCGGTAAATTCTTCGAAAGTTCAATCGCTTCGTCCATATCCATCTGCCCTGCTTTGATACCAATCATGTTGTCCGGGAACAGAGATTTGTCGACAAGATCCGGTGAAATCAATTCAATGAGAGCAGTTTCGACACCACCCGCATGTTGGTCACCCCGTTCACCCGCGAATTGGATTAATGGTTCATGTAACCAGCGGAATCGATAGTTGTCACAAGCACTAATGCGTAACCCTTCTTCGATGGCCTGACGGTGGACAATCGAACCGTGAACGTCGACGACATAGATTCCTTTTGGCTGTAGCCACTTCATGATTGCGTCGGTGTACCCGGCAACATACTGCACGAGTAACCCCGGGGTGATGTCGATGCTTAGCCCGAACGGGAGTCCCCAGGTCAAGTGCCCATATTCCACAGGTGGGGCCAGACTGATTTCAGGAAAACGACGTTTTAATTGATCCAGAACGGCATAGCTTTGGATGGTATCTGTTGCTAAAGGTAGGTGAGGTCCATGCTCTTCGACGGCTGTATCAACAGAGAAACAGATGACTTTCCCTACCTCCGGAGCAGGCCATTCATATTTAGGCATTTCAACGACGAGTAAATCGGTTTCGAGTGATTTCCGCTGACCACTTTCCCAGTAGTAAGGAAAACAAAATCGTATGCGTTCAAGCAAGTTCGATTTGAGTTCCGGAGTCATTGCTTCGTGATACAGAGGAGGGAGTACAAGAGGTCCGATGTCTGCGATCAGATCAGCAGGTGTACCTAGCGAAACGATGGGTAGTACCGGGCATTCATATTTAATTTGCTCTTTGAGCTTAGGCAATGAATAACTCGTGAGGAGCGGGCCTTCATTGATCTTCTCGGGTAAGCAAAACGAGCAGTCGGTCATGATTGAATTCGTACCTAATTATTGAGTTGAGCGTTTCCGGTCACCCTGTCGGCATAGTAATTTGATGGTAAAATTGATTTTTTGACCGCAGCAAAGCATACCACAACCGGCAATGTTAACGCCATGCGAGGATATGGCTGCGGAGTTTACATATTTGTTGCATAACTTTACAGGATCAAATAGATGTTCGGTTCTCTTGAAATGGCTCCGCCGGATGCAATTCTCGGACTCAACGTAGCTTTTCGGAATGACACTAATCCCAACAAAATCAACCTGGGCGTGGGTGTTTATAAAGATGAAACAGGCAATACTCCTGTTCTCGAATGTGTTAAGAAAGCCGAACAACTCTTGTTGGAAAGTGAAACCAGTAAGTCCTATCTGGGTATCGATGGATTACCAGAATATGGTCCACTTGTTCGCAAAGTGTTGTTCAACGGTACTGTGGATGAGTCTCGGGCGGTGACCCTGCAGACTCCGGGTGGTACCGGCGCACTTCGCGTTGCTGGTGATTTCCTTAAATACAAGGTTGGTGCTTCACGTATCTGGTTAAGTAATCCAACCTGGGCAAATCATAATGGGGTTTTTTCAAGTGCCGGGCTGGCGGTGGATTCTTATACGTACCTTGATTCCACGGGCTTAGCATTAGATTTTCAGGGAATGCTTGATAGTATTTCTCAGATTCCAGCAGGCGATGTGATTTGCCTGCATGCCTGCTGTCACAATCCTTCCGGAGTCGATCTTAGTCCCGAGCAGTGGGAACAAATCGCTGAAGCCTGTAAAGATCGTGGAATTCTACCCTTGATTGACTTTGCTTATCAAGGCTTTGCAAACGGCCTTCAGGAAGATGCCGCAGCGCTTCGATTGTTTGCCGAAAAGGTAGGTGAATTCCTGATATGCAGTAGCTTCTCGAAAAACTTTGGGTTGTATTGTGAGCGTATCGGTGCTTTAACGATTGTGGCTGAAGAGGAGTCTGCTGCGGTGGTGGCTTTGAGTCATGCGAAGAAATCAGTTCGGACAAACTACAGCAATCCTCCGAAGCACGGCGGAGCAGTGGTGTCGACAGTACTCGGTTGTGATGAGTTGTATGCTCAATGGGATGGGGAAGTGGCTGCGATGCGAAATCGCATAAATGGTTTGCGAAAACTATTTGTCGACACGATGGCGGCCAAAGGCAGCCCTGTCGACTTTTCGTTTATCCAGCAACAACGTGGAATGTTCTCCTATTCTGGATTGAATCCTATGCAGGTCGATCAATTGAAGAATGACCATTCCATCTATATTGTTGGCAGTGGCCGAATTAATGTAGCCGGTTTAAATAGTGGCAACGTTGAACAATTATGCGACGCGATTCTTCAGGTCCTTTAGGGTTGTGGAGAAACTTTATCCCCTCATAACCCTCACAATTGGTGTAGGTAGATGGCCTGGTTATAGGCGGATAATGAATTAGATCAATCTTCAGCTATAGCAGATGTTTTTGACGGTGTTGCTTTTTGTTTTCCGGCCTAAACTGAGAGAATTGGTAATTTACAACTTTCTAAGACGATGCGGTGTTGAAACGTCAATTCATCGCTACCCTCCTATTGCACGGGCTATTTCAGAGAATGAATTCCAATAAAATTGTCATGGGAGTCGTGCTTCCAATCCTCGTTTGGATGACCGCTATAGCCGTCATTGTTATGGTTAGGACGCCGGACATCGTTCCTGATGAAGAGGAATTAGAAACAGTACCGCTAGTGGACTCGGTGAAAGTCCAGCCCTATACGGATACATTCGTTATTGAAGCCGACGGAATTGTTGTACCTTTTCGAGAAATCCAGCTCGCATCTCAGGTAAGCGGTCGAATTGAATACAAGTCGGAGAGTTGCCGAGCGGGGCGTCAGGTCAAAAAAGGGGACGAACTTTTCCGTATCGACAGCCAAGACTACGAGTTGGCCGTGGAACAACTTAAACGTCAGCAGCAGCAAGCCGAAATTGATCTGGAAGACGCTAAGTTGGAAATCACAAAGTCGACCGATCTACTTAAACTGGCCAACGAAGACTTAAAGCTTGCATCCGCAGAATATACTCGCTTGAAAAAACTACGTGAAACTGGCAATGTTATTTCTATTTCCGATGTTGAACGCGCCCAGCGAGCTGAACTGACGGCTCAAAATACCGTCGTGCAATACAATGCCCAACTTAGTTCTGCCCGTCAAAGTGAATACAGACTGATTAGTAGCAAAGAACTGACAGAGATCTCGCTTCAAAAAGCAAATTTGGATTTAGCACGAACCTCAGTCAAAGCTCCTGTCGATGGTGTTGTTATTCGGGAATTGGTTGAGGAAGATTCATTTGCTCAACTGGGTACAAATTTGGTAACGATTGAAGATACCAAACAGGGAGAAATTCGAGCGAATCTCAAGATGGATGATTTGTTATGGGTTCTGGGAGGTTTTGAGAAGCTTGATGATGCGACAGGCTCTACGCTACCTCCTTTAGACGTGGATGTCAGCTATAAATTTTCGGGGTCACGTAATCTCACCATTCATTGGAATGGAGTCCTCAATCGCTTTGATGGTCGGGGGTTAGATGCGACAACCAGAACAGTTCCCGTGCGGATTGTTGTAGCAAACCCGGAAGCTGAAGGGTTTGGCGAAATTGGTTCGTTAGTCCGGGGTATGTTTGTCGAACTGGCCATTGGCGTGGAAAAACAAGAGGGCCTGGTGCTTATTCCTCGTCATAGTTTGACGTCGTCAAATGAAGTTTATGTGGTCATCCCAGTAAGTAATGACAGCACACCGCCTGATGGTATTCCTGAAGGTCGTTCTGCTGGTATTTACGGGAAAGTGAGTGAAGTTGTACCGCTACATTCGGTTGAGCTTAACAATGAGTTCTTTTGGGTGGTGGACACTAATTCTAACGAATTGACGATAGATTCTATTGTGGTCACGCGTCGGTTGTTTGGTGTTGCGGATGGCACGGTGGTAGCTTTTGAAACTGTCCCAAATTCGACCTCCGTGGCTGTAAAAAATTCAGAGTCGGAATAATCAAACAAGAGGCAAGTTCACCTTGATAAAGCGAATCGTTGCATGGGCCATTGATCGGTCGGCTGCCATGAACACGTTGATGGTTGCCATTATTCTGGCAGGTGTTTTCAGTTTTGGTGTCATGCGCCGTGAGAGCTTTCCTGAGTTTGAGTTAGAGATCATTCTTGTCAGTGTTCCTTATCCCGGTGCTGCGCCAGCGGTGACTGAAGAGGGTATTTGTCAGAAACTCGAGTCCGCCATTCATCCGATCGCCGGGATTAAACAATTGACCAGTGTCGCTGCCGAAGGCGTGGGCTATGCCGTGGTGGAGATCTATCCTGGCGAAGATGCCCAAAAGATTCTCAATGAAATACGCGGAGCAGTGGATCGTATTCCGAGCCTACCACAATTAGCGGAGAACAAAGATGTGCGTCAAATCACGATGCGTAATCCGGCAATCCGCGTTGGTGTCCTGGGGCCACCATCAGTTTCCGGTATAGAGGCTGAGTTGGAGTTGCGAAATCTAACGGAAGAAATTCGTCAGGAATTGCTCATCCAAAAGCCTCTTTCAAAGTCCGGCCTCCAGGGAATGTTCGATTTTTTTACAGTGAATCCCGAACAGCCTGTCGTCACACAGGCGGATATTCTTGGAGCCAAACCATATCAGATTGACGTCGAGATTCGCGAACAGGATTTACGTAAATATAATTTGTCCTTGAAGCAGGTCGCTCAAATTTTGCGACAGGAAAACATCGATATACCGGGTGGAACACTTCGGTCTGAAGTGGGTGATGTCTCTCTTCAAGCAAAAAATAAAGGGGTGACGGGAGAAGAAATCGCTGAATTACCTCTTTTGAGAACCAATGGGGAGGCAGTCTTAAAAGTAAAAGATATTGCTAATGTTTATGATGGATTTGCTGATGTGGATTCGATTGATGATGTGAATGGGCATCCGGCTAAGGTGATTTCTGTGATGCGTTCTCCTTCGGAGGATATTCTCAGAATTGCGGATGCAGTGCATCATTATGTCGATGAGCGTAATCAGACGATGCCCCCAGGATACAAGCTTGAGGTTTGGTTTGATCAGTCTGTTTATGTTCAAGAACGAATGGATCTATTGATGACCAATGGGCTTCAAGGCCTGTTGTTGGTATTTGTCGTGTTAGCCTTGTTTCTCGAACTGCGTTTAGCATTCTGGGTAGCGATGGGAATTCCGATTTCTGTTTTGGGAGCAGGGATTGTTCTGATTTATATGGGTCAGACGATTAACATGATTTCGATGTTTGCCTTTTTGCTGGCGTTGGGAATTGTGGTGGATGATGCGATCGTTGTTGGTGAGAATATCTATCGCTATCAGGAAAAAGGCCTCAAGCCTCTTCAAGCCGCCATTGAAGGTACAGCGGAGGTATTCCCGGCCGTCTCAGCTTCCGTTTCTACGACCATTATTGCCTTTGCTCCCCTACTATTTATTGCAGGTATTATGGGGAAATTCTTTGCGGTGATGCCGGCGGCGGTTATCGCCATGCTGGCGATTTCTTTATTTGAATGTGTGTTGATTCTTCCTGCTCATCTGGGCCACGCGTCTGGCAGGATTGAATCGGTTATCCGCTGGATTTTTACCCCTGTTCGTCCATTATTATGGTTGATTCAAAAGGCAAATCAGAGTGCATCCTGGTGCCTGAACAAAGTGATTCATCAGTTCTATATGCCGAGTCTTCGGATATCGCTTAAGTTCCCGTTAATTCCGATTAGCGTGGCAACAGCCTTACTGGTGATTACGATTGTTGTCGTTGTTCGTGGTGTGATTCCCTTTGTATTCTTTCCCAAGATGGACAGCTTTGTGCTAAGTGCAAAAGTTGTTTTCCCGGATGGAACGCCATCCTCTGTGCCCGACGCCGCGACGAAAGAACTAGAAGCCGTCGCGCTGCAGTTGAAGAAGGAAGTTTCACCAGAAAGAGAGCTTTATAAAGTGGTGCATCGTGCGGTTGGACATGCCACAGGCTTAGCTTCAGATGGTGTAAGTAGCGGTGAAGCCGGCTCTTTTATAGGTGTTGTGGATATTGAATTGGTCGATAGTAGTGAGCGAAGCTATACCAGCCAGGAATTAATAAGTAAGTGGCGCGAATTAGCGCCGAAATTCCCTGACGCCGAATCGCTAGTGTTTACTGAAGGCGGAGGGCCGGGAGGTCCCGGTGGAAAGTCGATCGAATTTAAATTATTAGCTCCGACGAAGAAAATGGCAGAGCTGGAAGCTGCGGCTGCCGATTGTGTTGCTTTTCTGAATGCCAAACCGGGAGTAGCCGATGTCGAGGATGACATTCAAATAGGGAAGGAAGAATATCGCTTTAAGATCAAAGAAGATGCTCAGGTGATGGGGATTTCGACGGCTGAACTTGCAGATGCTGTACGAGGAGCATTCTATGGTGAAGAAGTCATGCGACTGCAACGCGGGCGTCACGAGGTGAAGCTCATGGTGCGTTACCCGGAACAGCAACGTCGACGTCTATTAAGCCTGTCGGACATTCGGGTGCGTGGAAATGACAAAGCTGAACGGCCAATTACTGAAGTGGCGGAAATCACCAAGGTGCGTGAATTTGCGGAATTAAATCGTGTGAATCAATTACGTTCCATTACGATTACCGGAGATGTAGATCGAACCCAAGGCGTTACATCTAATATGATTTACCATGCTGATATAGGCGACGGTAAGAAGTCATTTATGGATTACTTCAATACAGATATCAAAGAGAAGTACCCTAATGTGTACATCAAGTTTGAAGGACAGGCGCAACAGCAGAAAGAATCGATTGATAGTATGACGACTGGCTTTATCGTTGCCATGCTTGTGATCTTCTTCGTGCTCACCCTTCAATTCAAATCTTATTTGCAGCCCTTCCTTATCATGTCGATCATTCCCTTTGGATTGATCGGAGCAGTTTGGGGGCACTTCTTTATGGGACTGGAAGTGACACTCTTCAGTCTTTGTGGAATTGTGGCTTTGATGGGTGTCGTCATCAACGATTCGATTGTTTTAATTGACTACATCAATAAACATGGGAAGCGGGACGAAGATATTCTTACAGCCTTGGTGGAATCGGGGCGGGATAGATTTAGACCGGTCCTGCTGACTTCCGTCACAACGGTGGCCGGCCTCTTGCCGTTGCTTCTTGAAACCTCGTTTCAGGCTCAGGTCCTCATTCCTATGGCGACGAGTCTTTGCTTTGGACTTATTCTGGGAACAGCATTGATTCTCTACTTAATTCCCACTTTTTATGTTCTGTATTACAAGCTGACCCATGTGTTGTCGCATAAGAGTCATGCCGTAGCGATGGATGTTGCCGATCTTTCTATCCCTCCCTAGGGGTTGTCGATGTGTAGGTTTAGGGCAGGATCGTAGACTATTACAATACCGTTTGCCCTCGCAAGCAATATTTGATTCGCCGTACGTTTTTCAGAATTTTCGTTTGCGCTACGGTAAGAGCGAAAGTACTGAAGTGCTTGGTCTTGGGATGACATAGGCTGCGATCAGATTTCCTAATTTGGAAACTTCAGCCTCTCCGGCTTCAACCGCCGCTTTGACCGCTGCGACATCCCCCTTAATCACAACGGTTACATACCCGCCACCAAGCTTTTCTTTTCCAATCACTTCGACGTTAGCTGACTTGCAAGCCTGATCGATCGCATTAAAAACAGCAGTGAAGCCTTGCGTTTCAATGAAGCCTAATGCAAAGGAGTTATCGGTAGCCATTTCTATTTCCTCATCGCTGGTTGCATCCTCGATAGGATGATGTACAACATTTTGTTCTAACAGCCCGTTGTATTCTTCCGGTCCATTGATCACGGGTTGAATTTGATTTTCCGGGTTCGCCAGTATCTTAACGACTGGTTTTCCACCTAATTCGGTAGCTATTTGTTTACCCGCTTCGATTGCTGATGTTACTGCATCGAGCTCACCAGATACCTTTACCACGAATCCCAGAAAGTCGTTAACTTCAGATTGTAATACTTTCACATTGGCTGTCTTACACATGACATCCAGTGCAATCATTGCTGGGGTGTAGCCGGTCGTTTCCAGAAAGCCAATGGTCAAAGTCATGATGTATCAGAGTGTCTCGATGATACCGGCTCCGAAAGTAAATCCACCCCCAAATGCGCAGAGACCGATCGTTTCGTTTCGAGGTGCCGTTGGCAGGATCTCGCTGAGACAAAGTGGGATCGTACTGCTCGAGGTATTACCATGGTTGGCAATGTTTGAGAACACTTTAGGAGAGATTCTATGTTGAATTGCATCAATGATGCGTTGATTTGCCTGGTGCGGAACAACAAGATCTAATTCGTCGACTTGAAACTGCTCGCGGCTGCAGACTCGATTGAGACTGCTCATCATACATCTGACAGCTTCCTGGAAGACACGTCGTCCTTTCATTTGAATGAAGCCGCTGTTTCGCAATGGTACAGAAAGTGTTGTTCCATCTTCGCCTTTGGCAGACAGGTCAGGCCGGTGAAGCTTTGCTGCACTACGCTCTAAATGACTTTCGCCATAAAGTACAGTAGCGGTAGCGGCATCGCCAAAGAGAATCGATGTATCGAAGTCATTGAGATCGAGCAGGGGGGACAGGACTTCGGCTGTTGTAACGAGTACGCGTCCGTTGGGGGTGCTTTGCAGGAAGTCATAGCCAGCCTGTAAAGCATAAAGGTATCCGCTGCAGGCGGCACTAATATCGTATGCCTGAATCATTGTGTCTTTACCAAAGGAGAGTCCATTTAGGATTCGGCAGGCCATGGAAGGTGTCATCGACATGGGACTGGTAGTTGAGCAAATCAACAGATCAATATCGTCGATCAAAAGTCCCTCCTGTTCTAAGACCTTTTGGCAGGATCCCACAGCCATGCTGATCGCATCTTCATTTTGATCAACCCAGTAACGTTGTCGAATGCCCGTACGACGAATGATATCGTCACTTGTCATGTCAACACTGTCACCCAGAAGGAACTCGTTGGTGATTAGCCTGCTACCTTTGTGGAACTGAACATTTGAGAGTCCCACGTCAAAGGCCCTGCGTTCCGGCGGGCTGGGAGTAAGAACGATTGTGTTTTCTGACTTGCGTCGACGAAGGATTGGTATGCCGTGCTGTTCCTGAGTAATCGGTTTAGGTCGAATACTGGAGTCAGTGGTTAGCCTAAACATCGAAGCGCCGACTTTGACAATTTCACCGGTTTTGCAGAGGATTTCGCGGACGACTCCGTCTACCGGGCTCGTAATGTCGAAGACGCTCTTTGTTGCTTCCACGGATGCGACGGGGTCTCCGCATTCAATTGTTTCACCAGCTTGTACCAGAATTTCGACAACTTCCACGGATTCGTCCGCAGGTCCGGACCCGATAGCCTCAATGTATTCGACGCCGGCTTCTTTTTCAGGAGCTTCTTCCCAGTCTAGATCCACATCAAGCAAATCAGCAGCTACCGCTAATGTTCGTTTGAATCCTGGCAGTACTTCAGTTTGATTCTCAAAGTTACAGGGGATGAAGGTGTCAGGTCGCGTTACTCGTCGAACAGCCACCGGCACTTTTGCGTTTTCTGCAACGGTAGCCACGATTTCAGATCCCAATCCGCAGGTATGGTTGTCTTCATGTACGACAATCAGGCGGGCTGTCTTTTCGGCAGACGAAAGAACTAACTGTTGATCCCATGGAGTGAGACTACGCAGATCGATAACATCGGATTCAATGCCTGCCTGTTCTAAGGCCTCTGCAGTTTTCTCGCAAACCGAAACCGTATTCCCCCAACCGACGAATGTAATGTCGCGTCCGGAGCGTTTTTTCCTGGCAACTCCTAATGGGACAAACTGCTCATGTACATTTTCAGAAGTAGTTTCCGCGGAATTATTAAGGAGTGTTTTGGGGTAGAAGAAAATCGTGGGGCGTTCGGACTCAAAGGCTGCGTTTAGCAGACCGGCTGCATCGTGTGCAGAGGAAGGCATGACGACATCGATACCGGGACAGTGTGCCATCACGGATTCATGTGTTTGTGCGTGATAGGGGCCCAGACCAGGACGATAGCCACCACAGGCAATCATTACGATTACCGGTGTCGAAGTCTGCCCGTCGGTTCGCCAGTGGATCGTCGCCAATTCATTGACGATCTGATTGTAGGCTGTTGGCATGAAGTCGGCGAATTGAATGAAAGCTACGGGTCGCTCACCAACCATAGCTCGACCAATTGCCGCTCCGACAATGGTTGATTCACTGAGCGGTGAATTCATGACCCGTCCCGGGAAACGGGTACTCAACCCTTTTGTGACTCCAAAAACGTCTCCCTTTGGATCTTCAATATCCTCTCCGTAGAGTGTGACCCGAGTATCATCCAGCAGGTGATTCTTGAGCACTTCCCGTAAGGCATCCTTCATGTTGACTTGGGGCAAGTCTTCCGAGCCAAATTTCTCTTTCGAGGGATGGATGATTTCCACCGGATGTTGCTTGGATGCATGAAGAGATGTTAGAGGCGTTTTGGCAGCGAAGGCCTCCTCTTTAGCTGCCTCTAGTTGATCATTAACTTGAGCAAGAATGATTTTTAATTCAGATTCAGTGAAGCCCATAGCAAGTAATTGCTGCTTGGCGGAAAGAATGGGATCGCCATTGATTTGTGCTTCGTTGATATCGTCCTGATCACGATAGATAGTTTGATCGTCGGCATTGGTATGGCTAGTTAGTCGTTCGACCTGGAAGACAATGAGTGCCGGTTTGCTAGTGGCTCGGATTTCCGCGACGATTTCGCCTACTTGTTGATTGGCTGTAACGACATCGGTTCCATTAATGTAGTGGATTGGCAAACCAAAAAATTCAGTGGCCTGTTCTCCATCAGGAAGGGAATAAAATGTTTTTCCTTGCGTTGTAGTGGAGATAGCCCATTTATTGTCTTGAACCATAAACAGCACTGGAAGATTAGACCGGACTGCTTCGCCAACAGCCTCCAGCCATTCTCCCTGCTGAGTTGTTCCGTCACCCACTCCGCAATAGACCAAGGGGGTGTTTTCGATCTGCTTAATTGCCGCAGCTGCCCCGACAGCTTGTAAGGCATTATTACCAGTCGGAGTGACCATACTTAAAATGTGTAATTTTGGGTCATTGAAGAACGCGCTCATGCGCCTTCCGCTACCAGGTGAAAACTCATTGCAAAGCAGGGTATCGAAGAAAGTTCTGGGAGATAATCCCCGAGCTACAAGCAGTGCGCGATCGCGATAGTGACAATGTAGCCAGTCTTCAGGTGTTAGATGATTGGCGAGGACAGCAGTCCCCTCATGGCCTGCACCAGACAGGTGGAAAAAGGCTTCCCCCCGACTGGTGAGTTCCTGCTCAATACGATCAATTCCGCGCGCTAACAGCATATTGCGATAGAGCACCAGCAGCTGATCACGATCCATCCATAGCCACTTTATATGAAAAGTGAGGTAGTCAATTACCTGAGTGGCAACCTACTATTCCCCCTGAATTAACTCCTAACGCTATGATTCTAGCGAAAATCGCTATTTCCACGCACTACGAATTTGCCTCTTTTAACATTCCAAAATGGAATTGTAGGGAATTTTTTTTTAGATATAGAAGGCTTTAAGAGCGTCTATTGATTGGCAATTCCCACGTTTAGGAGTCGTTTTCCTTCCCGGAGAACGAAATCTGGATCCATGAATGGTTCGTAGCTGATATCATTCCAGCGAACGAATCCGTTCCCATCGATGATAAATGTTCCATGCAATGGCTGTTCTTCAAAGTCATCGTAAGCTCGATATTGTTTGAAGACGTTCAATCCCGGATCGTTGACGATACGGAAGGGTACTTTTCCATCAAAGTTTTTGATCGATTGTTTCAAACCGTCGTTGTCATCAGAACTAATGGCAATGACTTGAAATCCAGCCTCTTCGAAGGCAGCAACTTTGGGAATGAATTTCTGAATTTGCTCAGTACAGGACAAGCATCCGGCACCGAGATAGAAGATCACAATCGTCGGCTTGCCGTTAAATTCCCTAGCACTGACGAAGCGTTTATTCCGATAATCACGAAGAATAAATTCTTCGGCGGGCGATGGGCTCCAGCGGAACGGTCCCAGTGAATCCAAATCGACGCGTTCTCCCACATCATCCTGTACTTTAAGTTCTTTTTTCCATGCACCATCGCATCCGAGACTAGCAGCGAGCGTGGAAACTCGCTTAAACACGGGAGATTCCAGGTCAACAGAGCCAGAAATGTCACGCAGAGAATCAAACGCTTCTCTCGCTCGATCCATCTCGTCGGCTTCTACTAATAATTCAATCCAGTGGCAAAGAGGTTGTACTTCGTTTTGGTGAGAATTGATATGTCCTTCCCCTGATTTGAGAGCACCCTCTTTGTCGCCGTTGGCGAGTTGAAGCTTCGCTAGAACCATGCGATCAATGGTTCCACCTTTTTTGAGATGTTCCTGTGCTTCTTTCGTTTCACCTTTTACCAAATGCTGGTAGCCGCTGATTGCAGCCAAGGCTTGTTCACAGTTACGCACTTTTGTGTCCCAGGCTCGTCGCGCATCACTCTTGGCTTTGTCGATAGCTTTCTTTTTGTCTTCTTTTTTCTTCTTATCGTCCTTGGCTTGTTCTTCCGTGGCTTTCTTTTCCGCAGCCTCTTCTGCTTTGGTGCGTTCAGCCTGATTGTGAGTCAGGAGTTCGTTGAGCTTCCCTTTTAGTTCATTAGCTCTATCGTCTTCGTCCAACATCGCGTAGGAAATGCCGACATATTTCCATTGTTTTACTTTCTCAGTTTCGTTGGTTGTTTCCTCCAGATAAGGAGTTTGACTCAGGTCGATCATCTCCTGCCAACGTTCATACATGTAGAGCGTTGTGAAGAGACGCGCGCGGCCATAGTAAGAGCTACCGCGACGGGTGAGGGAATTGTATTTAGGGTGCCGAGGGTTTTCAGTCATGTTCTTGGATAGGGCGATGGCATCGTTAACTCGGCCAATGTGCAATAAGTTGCGGATGCACCATTCGTTGTTATGGGCATAGTTGTGAATTTGATCGGGTAGCAGACGATCACGGATCATGTGAGCATGGTCCGTTCGGGCTGAGGCCTCTTGCTGCCAGACCGCATCTTCATATCGCTTTAGCCGTGAGAAAATGTGGCCGGGCATGTGCCACATGTGCGCAATCCCCGGAGTAGTTTGTCCGCAGACACTTGCTGAAGTCACGGCCGTTGCTGCATCTTTGTAGTCCCATAAGTGAATGCGATAGTGATGCGAAGGATGCTTTGGATTGATGGCGAAGACCTGCTGCAGAATTGAGTCGATCGCTACATAACTAGTAATTGGAATGTCGTTATAACGATTACCCCACAGCTGGAGTGCTAAAAATGCCTTCGCCTCGATATTCCGGGGATACTTAATGCAGATCTCTTCGAGGGCCTTGGTGTACTTTTCAGCCCGCTCTTTCCTTTTTCCGGGATCGGCATTCTGATAGGCGGTCAGAGCTTCTACAAAACGAAGCTCGACATCGGTGATACCTTCTTTACGTTTTTGCGCTTCTTGCATGAAGACTTTGGAACGTTTGGAATTATTGAAATTGGCCATCGCCATGCCCCAATATGCCATTGCACAGTCGGGATCTAGTTTATTGACTTGACGAAATGCCCTTTCCGCTTCCAGATACCAGAAGCCATGCAATGCTGACACGCCCTGATTAAAAAACTTTTGTGCTTCTTCGTTCTTCGTAGTGACAGGGAAATCAACATTGGCCATCCCCGGAATTAAATAAGCTCGCTGACGCGGCCCTTCGTTAAATGCTTCTCCGTGATAGGAGTGCCCTGCAAGTGGACCCGCTGTGTTCTCCTCATTTTCATCGCTCGCTTTGGCACCTTCCTGAGTAGGTGCTTCAGCAGTTTTTGCTTCCGGTTTTTCGTCTTGGTTTTGCCCAAGCACTGGCTGGCATATCAACAGAATCAAGGGAAGGATTTTCAAGAGTGAAGACTTCATAAGATAAGGCCTGGAAAGGTTGGGACGATTTACTTTTGTGAAAGACATATAACGTAATCTAGTCAATGTTAACTGTCACCTGTTCGCCGTCAATTTCAATTTCATCATTATGGTAAACTTTGCGTTTGCGAGCCATACAGACAGCGCCGTTCACTTTCACGAGTCCGCTTTGAATGAGGACTTTGGCATGGCCACCACTTTCAACAAACTGTAATAGTTTGAGAAAGTGGTCAAGGCGTATATGTTGTTGAACTTTAGAGTGTTCTGGATGGGGAACTCGAGCGTTGTCCGTCATAATTTGCCAGCGTTATTTGATCTCAAAAGTGGCGATGACGGGATAATGATCGCTAATATCCCGCTCATTCTCTTCAATCTCATAATAGATGTTGTAATGATCCTCGTCTTGCTTGCCTCGCAACACCAAATCTTTGCGACGCTCGATCGATCGGAAAGACAGGTCGAACTGATTATCCGAATCATGAAGCAATTCCGGACTAATCAAAATGTGATCGAACTGAGTTCCGATCATGTGAGTTGCTCGTTTTGCTTTTTTTAATTGAGGATGTAAATCGATGAGGTCGCCAATTTGCTCCTCAGCCTTTTTACCACACAGCACGGCCAGATCTTTGTCCAGCGTATAGGAATGGCATTCACACAGGGTGTTGATATCTCCCAGGACGATCACATTCTCCTGCTTTTTGATATGTGGTTGAATCCAGTAATTAATTAACCGGCACTGGCGGAGTCGAGGTTCTTCGCCTCGTGTGCCTGCTCGCAAGTGAACATTGCACAAAGTGATTTCGTGTGTTTCCCCTGCGTGAGTCCATTGGAAAGTTGCGAACAAATGCTTGGACAAATTGTAGTAGTGCTTACTTTCGTACATGGCATCGGTTTGATTGCGCCGCTCTTGATGGACAAGGCCGCTCTTGTAAATCAATGCAACATCCTGTTCAGTGTAGGTGTCGCGTCCCTGAATGAAAGCGACTTTGTAATCCTGCTTGTGTACGTCCCGCAGTTCACGGGCTAGATCCTGAACTACTTTTTCATTTTCAATTTCCTGCAGCGCGAGTACTGTGGGATTAATGGCAGCAACGACTTTGGCCGTCTCTGTGATTCGCCAACGCCAATCTTTTTCAGAGGGCGCAGATAATTTTTTTGCAAGCTCGGATTTGTTATCTGACTGGTCGTGATCAAAGAACCATTCGATATTCCAAGTGCCAATCACAAGGCGTTCTGGAGCAGCATCTGCCGCTGAAATCGATGTGCAAAAAGACGCGAACAGCAGCAGGGTTGCTGTCATTGTTGCGGAGTGTTTTTTCATGGTCTGGTTGATTCACTAATCGAGTTGCATGATAACTAAAAGTAAGAGGAATCTTTTCTTTGGATACGTTATTGTAGCTCACTGCCGGAAGACTTCCACTCTTCAAATTCAGATACCATATCAAAGCTGATCTTAGATGACTTTTACTGTTCCTTTTAATCGCCCCTACCTGACAGGTCACGAACTGGACTACGTGGCTCAGGCAATACAGAACGGCGATTTATCCGGCGATGGACCGTTCACTCAGCAGTGTTGTGAGTTGCTGGAAGAACGATTAGGCACACAGCGAGTCCTTCTGACTCCGTCCTGTACAGCGGCATTGGAAATCTCCATGTTGTTATTGGAGCTGGGCGAAGGTGACGAAGTCATTCTTCCATCTTTTACATTTGTCTCCACAGCCAATGCCGTTGTGCTGGCAGGCGGAATCCCGGTGTTTGTTGATGTTGATCCTGAGACATTAAATCTTGACTCAACGCAAGTGGAAGCAGCGATTACCGATCGTACCCGAGCTATTATCCCGGTGCATTATGCTGGCGTGGGATGTGAGATGGATGCTTTAATGGCCATCGCCGAAAAACACGAGTTGGTCGTCGTTGAGGATGCTGCTCAAGCTTTGAATTCGTTCTATGGCGATAGAGCGCTAGGTACCATTGGTAACCTGGGAACTTTTAGCTTTCACCAGACAAAAAACTTTAGTTGTGGTGAAGGAGGGGCGTTGTGTATTAACGATGAGACATTTGTTGAACGCGCTGAAGTCATCCGCGAAAAGGGCACCAACCGGAGTCAGTTTTTAAAGGGGCATGTGGATAAATATACCTGGGTGGATTTAGGATCTTCTTACTTACAGGGTGAGTTGGCAGCCGCTTTTTTGTTCGGGCAACTCGGTTCGATGGATGTTATCACGGAAATGCGTCAGCGTTGCTATGAGACTTACAAACAACAACTGACACCGCTGGCAGATGGAAATTTGCTTCAATTGCCGGTCATTCCGGCCGAGTGTCAAAGCAACTACCACCTGTTTCATATTTTGTTACCGACACAGGAAAAACGAGATGCATTGCTGAAACATCTTAATTCCCAGGGCATTCATGCGGTCTTTCATTACATTCCTTTGCATAGTTCTCCAGCAGGTATTCGACTAAGTGGAAAGGCGGTAAGTCTCCCGATCACTGAATCGATCAGTAAACGCCTTTTAAGACTGCCGATTTACCCAAATTTGGAGCCCGAACTGCAGCAACAAGTGGTAGATGAAATCACTACTTTTCTAGGCTCATAATCGTCTTAATCGCTAGAGCCGTAACGAGACGATGTTAGGTTCCTGCTTATCTTGGACTGCGTTGATTATCGAACGTATTTGGTGGAATTGTCGTACTAGGATTAAATGAAAACCTGTCCGCCGGAGTTGCCGCAATGGAGGACTTCTGCATAGAGCATCTGTCTTAGCTGCTCTTTCCTTTCAATTCAATACTTTGACGCAATTCATGAATGAGCAAAAGACAGTATTGGTGACCGCCTGTGGTTCGTCGATCGGACTGGAGGTATTGCGCTCATTGCATCAGGCAAATCTTCCGATTCGGGTTATTGGGACAGAGGTGTCATGGTGGGGAAAGCAGGTTGCTGATCCTTATTGTGATCAGGTTTTACTTCTTCCTCGTGGCGACGCCCCCGGCTACCTCGATGCGATCCACGACACAATAGCTCAATTTCAAGCGGAGCTTGTATTTGTGAACACCGAACCCGAACTCGAGGCAATTGTTGATAGCCGAGATGATTTTGAGGTTGCGATGTCCTGTCCCGGTAAAAATGGATTACGTGCTTGTTTGAGCAAGCAGGTTTTGCATGATCGTTTGGCAGGCCATGGGTTAACTGCGGCAACAATGGTGATTAACGCGCGGGAGGATTTAGAACGAGCGCTCGAGAAATTCGGCAGTCCATTGTGGCTGCGGTGTGCGGAAGGTCCGCGGGGCCGTGGAAGTATTGTTGTTGAGCATGCAACGGATGGTGTTTTTTGGATGGACTACTGGCGTCGGCGCGATCCAGGTGAGGATGTTTGGCTGGCTCATGAGTACTTGCCGGGCCGTAATTTTAATTGGACTTCGATTTGGCGCAATGGTGAACTTGTGGCAGCGGCCAGTGGAGAGAGATTAAAATACTTTTTGGCTCAGGTGGCAGTAAGCGGTATTACAGGGAATGTATCGCATTGTCAGTTGGTTGATAGCGCAGAGATAACTCCGATTGCCAGTCAGGCTGTCAGACTAGCAGACGAGACACCTCATGGAATTTATGCGGTTGACCTTAGAGAAGATGTCCAGGGGATTCCGAAGATCACTGAAATTAACGCGCGGCAGGCATTTCGACCATTGTTGTACACACAGGGCGGTATTAATTTCTCTGAAGTGTTTGTTAAAGCGATGCTTTGGAGAAATGATTATACGTTCGAGCCATCGGCTATCAAAGTAGGTTTAGAAATGGTACGAGGTATGGATTTTGAACCAATGTTTCGTGAAGTGGAGGAGCAAGGAATAAGCTAATGCGGAAACCATTTCTATCCATTATTGTCCCTTGCTATCGTAGTGGCGATTGGCTGGATGATTTAGCGAGTCGCGTTAAGTCTGTGATGGCTTCCCAGGGCTGGACCTATGAATTGATTCTTGTGAATGATAGTTCACCCGACTCAACATGGATCACCATTCAGAAAATTGCTGAGGCAGATGATTGTGTACGTGGAATTAACCTTGCTTTCAATACGGGCCAATTCAGAACGACCTTCTGTGGATTACAGCAGGCAATAGGTGAAATCGTTGTCACAATGGATGACGATTTACAACAACCACCCGAGGAAATTCCGGCCTTAGTGGAGGCTTTGCGGGCCGACGACAACCTCGATGCTGTCTTGGCGAAGTACCAAGAAAAGAAACACGGCTTATTTCGCAATCTTGGCTCATCTACGATGCACACATTGTTTCGTCTTTCATATGGTAAGCCCAAAGAAATTCGAAGTACAACCTTTCGGGCAATGCGCCCGCAGTTGGTGAAGTCGATTTGCCAATACTCAACAGTCAATCCAAATATCAATCCACTGATTTTCCAGACAACACGGAAGCTTAAGGCCGTCAGCGTAAAACACGAAGCTCGACAGCAGGGGCGAAGTGGATACGGAGCCTTTAAGTTATTCCGCCTGATGACGGATAACATTCTGAGTGTTTCCACGTTGCCATTGAAAATCGTTACGACCATTGGAGTTTTAGCCGCATTCGGTAGCGTATTATTAGCGACTTACTACCTACTTCGATATTGGGTTGGTAACGGCATTAAAGAAAATACCGGGTTTATGACACAGGTACTGCTGATTAACTTCTTTGGCGGTCTGACATTGCTTTCGGTTGGCTTACTCGGCGAATATGTCATCCGGATTATGGATGAAGTCCGTGGTAAACCACGTTTTCTGGTTAAGGAAACGACTGACTCGGAGGATCCCTAATGGGGGAAACTTTGATGAAAGCCACTCTTATCCGGCAGGAAGCTCGCCGGGTCTGGATAACCGTATTTATTGGAGTTGTACTCTGCTTATGTACAGTGGCTTTGATACCCTCGACCTATGCAGAAGCCGATGATCTAGGCGCGCAAATGATCCTTGCTGGTGAAGATGGATTCGCTGCTGCTGCTGAAGTCCCATTTTTCTCAAGGACTCTTAATTACTTATTGTTTTGTCTGTACCAGTGGATTCCGGCCTTCCCGTGGTATGGGATTTTATTAGTCATCACACAGGCCATAGGTTTGTCACTCCTTCTCTATTGTTTAATAGCGAAACTAAGAGAGACTCCCTGGCTGGGACTCGTTTTTCCATTCTTTGTGATTTTTAGTGCATACACATTACTCGAAGTGACATTTACTCAGGCAACGTTAACATTAATGTTTGGCGTCTCGGCCGTTATTGCTTCCCGACATGCACAGGTTCCATGGCCGCCTAAGACCCGGCTCGCATTGGCATTTCTTTTGTTATGGGCTTTTTTATGGCGTTGGAAATTTGGTATTTACTGTCTGGTGTTCTTTACGCCGTTGGCGGTGATTCAGTTTGAGCAATTGCGGCAGTACCTTGGGCTGCTCGGGATCGTACTGGGTTTGATCCTATGTGATCGTCTGATCGACTATGTTTGTGCCTCACCGGAATGGACAGAATATATTGAGTTTTATGACACGCGAGCGCAGTTATTTGATATGCCGGGGGGGCGAGCCGGCGAAAATTTAGCGGCCTCACTGCAGGCAGCTGGTTGGAGTGAAAGCGACTATCGCTTAATTCGTGAAACCTGGATGTTGTATGACGAACGATTAGTTTCAAAAGCATCAATCGAGTCATTTCTGGATGCTGTCGCAGATCATGGCGGAGCTTCGGTAACCGAGCAAATTGAGAGTAACCTTCGTGAGAATGCATCACTTCTGGAGGCGTTTTTGCCAATCGGAATCGCGGTCATCTTGCTGGGTTTCAAGTCGTATCTGGAGGATCCACTTTTGCGACGTAAGCTGCTGGCAATCACTCTGTTTTTGCTCCCGGTATTGTTCCTGGCATACTTCAGGCTTAAACCTAGAGTGCTTGTTCCCATTTTCCTGTATGGTTTTTGTTTACTAAATATTTGGACCCCTGGAGAGGAAAGTGGAGATAGATTTGGCGGGTGGGGTCAAAAGGTTAATCTCACTTGGATTCACTTTTTCTGCTTTGTGCCGATCGTCATTGGGTTAGGGATGAGTTGTTTGGTTCTAAAGCAACAGTGGGACAATGCTTATCAAAAGAAAGTGGGTTTAACTGCATCCTCAACGTTTATTGCTGAACTCAATAAACCAGTGACTCTGTTAAGAACTCAGGTGGGTGCCTTGCCTGGCTGGGAAGGTATTCATCCTTTTTCCCGGCTTAGTGATAGTAAAGAGCTCAGAATAATCCCAGCGGGATGGCAAGTCCGCTCTCCTCGATATCATCGAGTCTTGAAGGAATTAGGGTATGAAACAGGGGCAGCACTAATTGCAGGATTTGCTGCAGATCCGGATGATGGTCAGTACTTTGTTCAGCGTTTTAATCGAAACAGAGGTGTCGTTGAATTTTACAGTCAGCAATGGCTTCGTTATCTTGAAGAGTATCACGCTGATCGCTGGCTCAATAATCCTCAATTGGATGTGATTGCCATTGGGACATCAAAACGCAATCCTCAGCGTTTATCGCTCTTAAAGTTGTTGCCCAAGAGCGAGGAAGAGGCATTGCTAGAATCCCTTTTTCCGGAATAGGATCCCTTGTTTCGGAGCCAGACTGTCTGGAATGGGAACGTAGTCCCGTGTTTTAAGGAGGTCTTTGGCTTTGATTCGCCGCTCGCTCCAACGTTTCTGGTCGGCTTCGCTAATCGTAGAGTCGGTTAGCAATAGCACAAACTCAGCACTGGTTTGCTCAAGCGGTGCCTGCCAGCTTTGGTCTTCTGAAGTGAATTGTCGCGTGCGGAAATTGTATCCGGTTTCGGTATCTGACAGGCTTTTGAGAGCGAAATGAATGTGGTTGTACTGTCCGGGCATGATCAGCATGCGAGACGCTGCCGGAATTTGTTCTTCCAGACGGGCAATCATGGCCTCCGTCTTGGGATCGTGAACAGCGGTGTGCTGGCGATCCCATTGTGTGGTATTCGGCATAGATAGGCGCAGTGGATGATAGCTATCGTTGTAGGGAGCAAACCAAATGCAGGGCAGTATTAAAATTGCGCCGACGATGATGCGTTTGCGTTTGGAATCCTTAAGCCATGACCGATAGTGGTAATAGGTTATCGAACAGGCAATCACCATCGCCGGAATACTCAAAAGCATATAGTGATGGAACGGACGGGCACGAAATTGCAACAAGGTTGCCAGGATTGCGACGAGTGAGAATCCGATCAAACGCCAGGATGGTTGGTTGGTTGTGGGGTTCGTACTTATCCAGCGTTTACGTCCAAGAAACAAAACGCTGGCAATCGAGATGGTAATCCAAAGCGATTCGTCATGTCGAACCTGAGTGTAGAGATTGAGCAGCCACGATTGTTCCGTTCCGTATTGCCCGGCTGTTTTTACACCCATGACTAAGGGACTTAGGCCATTACCCTGGCCCAGCACTAACAAGACTAAAGTTATCCCTGCGGTAACTGGAACGAATAGCAGATGTTTCCAGACATGAGGCTTATTAGTTTTCTGAAGTTGCTCGGCAATTAGGTATGCAAAACCAAGACTGAGTAATCCCGCTTGTTGCTTGGTGAAGACGGTGAACCCGATTGCCGCACCAAACAGGCCTATCCTCCACAGAGGTTGGTGGTGATCAAGAGGCTGACCGCGCCAAAGAAGTAGCCCAATAAGCCAGGGCGCGACGGCCAGACTTTCTGTGACACCGGTTAGCCCATCAAATTTAGTGAGCAGCACAAATGTCCAGAAGATACTGAAGAGAGTCAGGACTTTGCAGTCGGTGTGTTGGCGGACAATCCACCCGGTTAACAAGCATACAGCAATTAAAGCCAGTTGAAAAAATGACTGTAACGCTGGTAATTCCTGACCGACGAGTCGCATCACCGATGTCCAGAAAACATAAACACCAGGAAAATAACTATACGCATTCTCAGCGACGGGATGACTGTTAACCATGTCCCGGCTATAGCACAGGTAATAATACCAATCGACGCCACCTACCATGACGCGACTAATCATGAGGTATCGGATACATGAGAAGATTGCTGCCATGCTCAGCAGCGTGATTAGAGTTTTGGTATAGGCCTGTTGGTATTTCCAGGCTTGGCTTGGCGGATGACTCATCCTCAACATGGGAAAGAAAAGCAGGAGACTGGCTACCGAGATCACTACCGCTTCGAGAGTAGTTGTTCCTTTCGAGGTAAATGTATGTAGTGCTGCAACGACTCCGAACGTAAGCAGAGCGCAGATTACTCCCATCCATTGAAAACGAGTTCTTGGTCTGGGGGATTCGTTTGAGTTCATACTTGATATATCGTAGCAAATGCCGGCTGAAACCAGCATCTATTACAAGTTCTTTCTGATCCGATGGTTGGTTTTAACTTTCTGCTTGAGCTAATATGGAGAAGTATTTTTCATATTCATCAGGACATTGGTCAAGGATCTACGAATGACATTCAACCGACGAGAGTTCCTTCAAACAACAACGGCGGCTGTCGCAGCAGCCTCCGTACCGTCGCTGCCAGCAACTGCTCAGGCCGCCGCGAAAAATCTTCCTATTATCGACACGCACCAGCATTTGTGGGATCTGGACTTGTTCCAACCGCCGTGGCTTTCCGGAGCACCGGAGGTACTGGCTCGAAGTTACGTTACCAGTGATTATAAGAAAGCAACACGTGCTGTAAATCTGGCCAAAGCGGTCTATATGGAAGTGGATGTGAACCCTGAGAATCAGGTGAAAGAGGCAGAGCACTTAATTGCATTGTCGAAAGATCGTCGTCACCCGACAGTCGCCGCGGTAATTTCAGGGCGCCCTGGTAAAGAGAGTTTTGCGCCCTATATTTCTCAGTTTAAAGACAGTAAATATATCAAGGGAGTTCGCCAGGTCTTGCACGTGGACTCCGCTCCGCAAGGACTTTGTCTGAATGATCAATATGTGAAGTCAGTTCAATTATTGGGCAGCATGGGTAAAAGTTTTGACCTCTGCATGCGACCAACCGAATTAGCTGATGGTGCAGCTCTGGCCGATAAAGCTCCGGATACACGATTGATTGTCGACCATTGCGGTAACGCAGATCCGAAGGCCTGGTTGAAAGATCCCGTTGAGGAACCATGGCATGAAGTCGACCAGTGGAAGCGTGATATTGATCTGTTGGCAACGAAGGAAAATGTTATTTGTAAGATTTCAGGGATTGTTGCTCGAGCTCCGAAAGACAATTGGGGAGCTGCAACACTGGCTCCAATCATTAATCATTGCTTAGGGGCATTTGGGCCAGACCGAGTGGTGTTTGGTGGTGACTGGCCAGTTTGTCGCCTTGTTGCGAATTACAAACAGTGGGTGGATGCCTTGAAAGAAGTGATTTCAGAACGACCCTACGAAGAGCAATTAAAATTGCTGCACAACAATGCTGAGCGCCTCTACAATATTTAACCTTCTGAAATGGAAGGTTCTCCTAATTTAAAAAGCCCCGTCATGATTCATGGCGGGGCTTTTTCTTTTCTTGTTGTAGTATCCAATGCTATTGCCACAGACCGCAAATTCCCGCTATTCTCCAGCTCGCCAATAGTATAGTTCACTTCGTTTTATAGCTGATTGTTTAAACAATGAATATGAATCGTCCTGTACCTTTGCTGGATGTTCCTCGAAGTAATGCTCCGATGCGGGAGGAGTTTCTAGAGGCTCTGGCAAAAGTTGTTGATTCCGGTCGTTTTCTCTTTGGACCGGATGTAAAAAAACTCGAAGAGGAATGTGCTCGCTGGTCCAATACCCGATTTGGGATTGGATGTGCATCTGGAAGTGATGCAATCCTTTTAGCCTTAATGGCTGCGGGCCTGCGAGAAGGGGACGAAGTCATTTGTCCAAGCTTTACATTTTTCGCCACTGCCAGTGCTGTTAGTCGTCTTGGAGGGGTGCCAGTTTTTGTCGATATTGATCCTGTAACCTTCAACATCGACCCGAAGGCACTTGAAGCAGCAATTACCGAAAAGACAAAGGCCGTGATTCCGGTCCACTTGTTTGGACAATGTGCAGACATGGATGAGATTATGACGATTTGCGATGAGCATGGACTTGTCGTCGTCGAGGATGCTGCCCAGTCGATTGGAGCTAATATCAATGGGCGGCCTGCCGGAGCGTGGGGCCATTTCGGTTGTATAAGCTTCTATCCCACCAAGAATCTTGGAGGAATGGGTGACGGTGGTATGGTTGTTACTAATGATGAAGAGCTGGAAGATCGGGTGCGTTTGTATTCCGGACACGGGATGCGACCTCGGTATTATCATCAAGTCATTGGTATTAACAGTCGTTTGGATTCGATGCAGGCTGCTGTGCTGAACGTAAAAATCAGCTATCTGGATGATGCCGTTGCTGGTCGGCAGAGAAATGCCAAATTGTATCAGCAATTGTTTTCTCAGTCAGGCTTGGCTAATGAAATCACTTTGCCAGTTGCACGATTTGGGGACGGGCATGTCTGGAATCAGTACACCATCCGAGTGCACAGCGAAAAGCGAGACGAGTTGAAAGCGTTTCTTGCTGAAAAGAACATTGGTAGTGAAATTTATTACCCAGTTCCATTGCACATGCAGAAATGCTTCCAGCCTCTGGGATACCAAGCGGAAGATCTGCCTGAAACGTTAAAGGCTTCCCAGGAAGTGTTAAGCTTACCGATCTTTCCAGAGCTAGAAGCCGGGGAAGTTAAGATTGTCGTTGACAGCGTGAAGCAGTTTTTTGCGATGTCACAACGACGAGCGGCTTAATGACTTACCAAAACTACCGATCAGCAGATTTTAGCTAAGCCTCGATTGGCTAGACTTAGTGGGAATCTGCTTTTTTAATGATGGCAGCTAATTCCGTGGCAGCGTTCGCGATTAAGTGTTCTGTGCTTTGGCCCGTCTTTAAATCTTTGATTTGCAGCGCGTCACGCGACAGTTCATCCTCACCGGCGATAATTGCGTAATCAAATCCACGAGCATCCGCATATTTGAGCTGCTGACCGAGCTTTTTGGTATCCGGATAAAGTTCGACTTTAATGCCAGCAGTTCGCAAACTAGCCGCAATCTCCAGATACTTGCCAAGAGAGCCTTTATCGAAGTACGTGACCAGTACATCTGCCGGAGTCTTGACCTTGGTGATCATGTTCAATTCTTCCATCGCAGCTAGTAAACGATCTAAGCCAAGGGAAGCACCGATTCCGGGAAGTTGACGTTTCGTGTAAAGTTCAGCGAGGTTGTCATAGCGTCCGCCGCTACATACCGAACCGATGTTAGGCAAGTCATCTAAAAATGTTTCAAAGATAGCTCCCGTGTAATAGTCGAGTCCGCGTGCAATGGAAACGTCTAGTTTGATTCGTTCCGACGGCACGCCTCCCGACTGCAGACCTGCCAGAATTTGCTCGAGTCGCTCTACACCGGCCTCACCCAATTCACTGCCTCTGACAAGGGGCTTTAGTTGTGTAAGGATTTCTTGGTCGGTGCCTTCGAGAGTAGCCATGGTCAGCACACTACGGGCTTGTTCTTCCGTTGTCCCCGCGGTCGCTATCATCTCGGCCACGACTTTGTCTTCACCGGTTTTCGCGAGTTTGTCGAGGCTGCGAAGGACGGGTGTGGCTTGCTCTGAAAGTCCTTGTTTCTCCAGAAGTCCGTTGAGTACTTGGCGGTTGTTAATGTGGATTGTGAAACGTTCAAATCCAATGGCTGACAAGAGTGCATTGATAACGAGTCCGGTTTCGATGTCAGCCGCTACCGAGAGTGTACCAATCGTATCGAAATCACATTGCATGAATTCTCGATAACGTCCACGTTGCGTATTTTCACCCCGCCAGACCGGTGCGATGTGGTAACGCTTAAACGGAGTGCCGAGTTCATTGATGTGTTGGGCTACAAATCGGGCCAGTGGCACCGTCAAGTCAAACCGCATACCCACATCACGTTTACCGTGATCCTGGAATTTGTAGAGTTGTCGATCGGTTTCGTCACTGCCTTTACCGGTCAGAATTTCGAGATATTCTAGTGTTGGAGTATCGATCGGGCTAAAGCCAAAACTGCGATAGACTTCTCGTGCAATCTGAATCAAGCGTTCACGTGGAATCATGGATTCCGGGAGATAATCCCGGAATCCTTTTAAGGTCCGTGGTTGGATGAGTTGAGGTTTTTTAGGTTTATCTGAATCGCTCATGATCGGCCGTTAAGCAATGACAGGTAGAGGGTTGGGTTGAGGACTGCGAATACTACCATTGTTCTTTGTCTGCAGGACAGCTTCAGCATACTCGTGAACCTGTTCTGGAGTTTCGAAGTAACGGTCGTAAGTCCAGTCGTCTTCGTATTCACAGTTTTCGGTTGTGTAATCACGACAAATTTGAGGACGTGTTTCGTAAATTCCACAGAGATTGTCATCGCGGAGGTGACGGCAATCCGTATGGATCATGATGTACCATTCATCATTGTCCGTGAAAATGCTGGCTCGGTCATGGACTAAATACCAGCGTAAAAAGTCGAAGTCCTCAGCATCCTCCGGTGTTTCGATAGGTAATGCAAAGTAACGGCAACATTTGGCGGTACAGTATTCACAGAGTACCTCCCCCTCTTTCAGTTCTTCACGCGTCGGTTTGTTACGAATCATTGGTTTGAGGGATTGAATTAGAGGGGGGGGACAGTGGTGCCGTCGGTGGCTGGCATTATGAAGATTTTACCGTCTCCCATTCTTCCAGTCCGGGCGATATCGGAAATCTTCTGAACTATCTCGTCAACTCGTGTTTCATCCACCCAGAGTGTAATTTCCACTTTAGGCAGAAAGGCCGTTGCATATTCATTATCGTTGTATTCGTGAAGGCGTTCCTTTTGACGGCCGTACCCTTTGACTTCACGAACATTAAGTGCTTCTAGCGGGGCACGCTTCAGACCGTCGAGAACTTTTTCAGCGAGGAAAGGTCGAACGATGGCGACAATTTGTTTCATCGTCGTGTTCCTCTATGTGACGCCGAAACGGAAATGGCAGAACTAGCTAAAAAAGTTCTCTCCAAACAGATTTACTTCAGGACCTGTCTCCACGGTCACATCACCCGTGACTTTGCATTGGCATGCAAGGCGGGTTTCCTCTGGATTATCTAGATAAGCCAAGGCCGGAAGTGGATCAGGGAACGGAAGGTTGAAGCATTTCTTCTCCCAAATCGTTTGTGTATTCGTGTTTTCACCATGCCCCTCGGTAACAAACACTCGACAGGTACCGCACTGGCCCAGTCCATGACAGTTAATGTACTTGTTCAGTGTTGCACCAATCCCATTGATACCTTGATTGGTATTAATACTCAGCAATTTAGCCGCATCGCGAATCGTCGTACCTTCAGGTACGCTAACTTCTTGATTTTCTTTCGAGAATTTAACTTTCGGCATCGGTGTAAACCCTGTGATTGGTCGAGGATATAAATTAGTTGCCCCCCAAACACAAATCGTATCGAATAGTTTGGGGGTCCTTATTTAACCTATATGCCTTATTATGGCAATCGCGTTGGAATAAGGAAGTGGATGCAACCAAAGAAACAGGGGAATTTGTCCTTGGGGCAATTGAATTAGAGGGATGACAAGACAGAATGGCTGAACGTTCCAACTATCAAAACAAAGTTATTAAGAACTATTACGACAATCGTGAAAATATTGCCTTACAGCGATGTCAGGAGATAGTGACCGAACTTTATCTGGCAGAAGGTAAAAAAAGGCAGAGACAATGGGACCTGTTGGCTACGCATCTCGAGAAACTCGAAGTCCCTCAGGCTACGATCGAACATTTAAGAAGTCAAAATAGTATAGAAGTCGTGGCCAATTTTGTGACTAACCTTTCCAAAGGTCGATAAGGAGTCGTCGTTGGCAAAGTCATTTTGGAGTTTCGGAAGCCCCGGACAATTGGTGTTTGGCCGTAAGTCCGTCAAACAGCTATCTAGACTGGTTTCGCGGTTTGCTTGGCGAAGAGCATTGATTATTACCGACCGGAATCTATTAGATGCCGGCGTGGTGACATCGGTGCAACAAGCATTAGGCGATGGCGGTGCGACGGTCGAAGTGTTTAGTGAGGGTGAACCGGAACCTTCGATTGCAATTGCTGAAGTAAGTTTGAAATGTGCAATGGATTTTGCGCCGGATGTACTTATTGGGGTTGGGGGTGGATCAAATCTGGATTTATCGAAAAATACAGCGGCGGCATTTACTCATAATGGGCACCCGTCTGAGTACTTTGGCTTTGATAAAGTACCAGGACCAACATTGCCGTTGGTCTGTATTCCCACGACCGCCGGTACCGGCAGTGAAGTTTCACATTCGATGGTGTTAACCGATGCTGACCAGAAAATTAAGATCTCCGGGCAAAGCGATTATTTCCGACCGGACTGGGCGATTGTTGATCCGGAACTTACGTACTCCTGCCCCCGTCAGGTAGCGGCAGATAGTGGCATCGATGCCCTGACGCACGCTATCGAAGCGATGACGACAGTTGATTTTGATCAGTTAGAAGTTCCGCCCGGTGAGACTTGCGCTTATGAAGGGCGAAATGTATTGACGACGACACTTGCCGAGCGAGCCGTTCGGATTTGTGGTCGTTATCTTGAGCCAGCTGTATTGGAGCCTGCTAATTATGAGGCCAAAGATCAGATGGCTTTGGCGGCGACGCTGGCGGGAATGGCATTTTCCAATAGTGGTGTCGCCTTGGTACATGCTCTGGAGTATCCGATGGGCGGTGAACTGCACTGTTCTCACGGACTTGGCAATGGCTTGCTACTGCCTTACGTCATGAATTTCAATCTCGAGGCAAGGCGCAAGACCTTTGCTAAAATCGCTGGCTTGTTGGAGGCGGGGACAGAGCATCCAGACAGAATGGAAGCAGAAGATGCCGTGAAAGCTATCGAAAGATTGCGAGAGTCGATTGGCATTCCTCACCGGATAAGAGATATTGGTGGTAAGGAAGAACAGTTGCATTCATTCACTGAAAAGGCGATGAAGATTCAACGGCTGTTTTGGCTTAACCCACGGTCAGCATCTTATGACGACATTTACCAAATCTATCATGCGGCTTTTTAATGTTGCCATGCTTTTAGCTGTTGTATCAGTACGTGCAGATGGGCAGGTCGTTACTCATCCACCCAACGACATTCGCAGTGTCGCTCAGGATGTTGCTGTTCCACCCATGGTCCACTCGTTGCCTGCACCGGGTATTCGTGTTTGTGAGACCCACCCAGATTATCGTCAGACGGAAGTATATCACGCCATCTATCTTCCAACAGAATGGTACGAGGGTGGGGAATATCCAGTGATTGTTGAGTTTGCTGGAAATGGTCCGTATAGAAGTCCGTTTGGAGATGTAAGTACCGGGTTGGTGGAAGGTAGCCAAATGGGGATTGGTATTAGTCGTGGTGAGAAGTTTGTTTGGATCTGTATGCCTTACCTAAATAACGTGGGCACAAAAAATGTAACACAATGGTGGGGGAACCCCACTTCATATGATCCTCGCCCGACGGTGGAATATTGTAAGAAGACCGTAGATTGGATTTGCAAAAAATATGGTGGTGATCGCAAGCGTATTCTTCTGGTAGGATTTTCGCGAGGCGCTATTGCCTGTAACTATCTGGGACTCTACGACGGTGAAATTGCGAGGTTGTGGAAAGCGATGATTCCTTATAGCCACTATGACGGAGTGCGGCGATGGGGATTCCCGAAGAGCGATCTGGTTTCTGCTCGTTTACGACTTCAGCGACTGGGAGGGACGCCTCAGTTGATCTGCCATGAAGAGAATGGACGTTCAGGCTTGTCTGCGACGGAAGCGTATCTTCAGCGGACGGCGATCCCCGGAAACTTTACTTTTCTGTCAACGGGTTTTAGAAATCACAATGATGCCTGGATTTTGCGACCAAGCCCCGCTCGGGATAAATTAGATGACTGGGTACGCAAACATCTTCTGGACGACCAATGACGTGCTACTACGGAGGAGAGAAAAATGTCTGAACGACAAATGATAATTCTGACAGAGGGGAATTCTAATCCTCACACCGCCAAAACCGGCTGTAGTATTCTTCGCTATCGTCCTCAAGAAGTTGTCGCTGTTTTGGATGGAACTCTTGAAGGGCAGGAGGTGTCTGAATATTTGGGAGTCGGTGAGGGGCTGAAGTTTATTGCCAGCATTGATGAGGCGCGGCATGCCAATTGTCTGTTGATTGGCATCGCGCCTCCCGGAGGAAAGATTCCTCAAAGCTGGCGCCCGATCGTTTTACGGGCAATCGAGTGTGGTATGAATGTTGTTTCTGGTCTGCATGATTTTATTACCGACGATCAGGAGTTTGTCGCCGCCGCAGAAAAACAGGGGGTAGAACTTGTTGACGTTCGTAAGAACGATTTCACGACGATCGCTCGCCGCCCTGGTTTTCGTGAAGCATGTTTTCGCGTCCATACGGTGGGCCATGATTGTAGCATCGGAAAGATGTTAACGGCCGTTGAACTTACCGAAGGCTTGAAAGAACGTGGGATTGATGCCAAGTTTTGTGCTACCGGACAGACCGGGATTATGTTGGAAGGGTCGGGCTATCCGATGGATCGAGTGATTGCGGATTTTATCAGTGGAGCGGCTGAGCAACTCGTATTGGAAAACGAACACCACGATGTATTACTGATCGAAGGGCAGGGAAGTCTGGTACATCCTAGCTACTCGGCAGTTACGTTAGGTATTTTACATGGCTCGGCACCGCATGCCCTTGTCCTTTGCTATGAGGTTTTACGTGACAAGGTAACGGGAGTTGAGCACGTTGCAATTCCGGCTTTGCCTCAGATTCGACGAATCTTCGAAGTCCTGTCTAATGTTCACCAACCCTGCGAAGTGATTGGCGTTTCTATGAATAGTCGTCGAGTCAGTGAAGCCGATGCCCATGTCGAGCAGCAACGCGTTGCTGAAAAATTGGGTTTGCCGGTTACAGATATCATTAGGTTTGGTCGTGAGCCACTGGTCGATGCTGTGATTGCTGCTCGAGATCGATATTTGCAAGCATTGGATTCTACTCAGTAGGTAAAACGATGGAACTGATTATCCACGATTTTGAATTGCCGTTGCTTCATCCGTTTACGATTTCACGGGAAACAATCACGGTACAGCCATCGGTGATTGTTGAATTGCGAGAGGGTGATATTTCAGGGTATGGAGAAGCCACCACGAATAGTTATTACGGTGCCACCAAAGAGCGATTGCGTGAATCACTCGAGACATGTCGTGACCTGGTCGAAAATGTAGCCTGGGAGGAACCACATCAGTTGTGGGAATTGGCGCATGAGCAACTTAATGACTCCTTTGCACTTTGTGCTCTTGATCTGGCCGCTCACGATTTATGGGGGAAACGGCTGGGTAAGCCGGTTTATGAATTGTGGGGTCTGACGACAGAGAATAATCCGATAAGTAACTATACTATCGGCATTGATGATATTGATGTCATGGTTAGCAAAATGCAGGAATTTGGTGACTGGCCTGTTTATAAGATTAAACTGGGGACGGAGCATGACTTGGAGATTGTGGCCGAGTTAAGAAAACATACTCAAGCATGCTTCCGTGTTGATGCCAATTGCGCCTGGACAGCCCAGCAGGCAATTGAGTTTTCTAAGCCGTTGGCGGATTTAGGAGTTGAGTTTATTGAACAACCTTTGCCGGCAGATCAGATTGAGCAAATGGAAGATGTGTTTGATTTATCGGCATTGCCGGTTATGGCGGATGAGAACTGTTTGGTGCCGTCTGATGTGGATTCCTGTATTGGTCGATTTCATGGGATCAATATCAAGCTGGTGAAATGTGGTGGGCTGACTCCAGCTCGTAAGATGATAAAGCAAGCACGGAAGTCTGAATTGAGGGTGATGGTCGGCTGCATGACTGAGTCCACCGTTGGAATCTCTGCCATTGCTCAGGTTTTACCCTTGCTCGACTATGTCGATATGGATGGCGCTGCATTGCTTGCACGTGATATCGCTAGCGGATGTGAAGTTAGGCAGGGGATTTGCTATTACCCTGAAGCCCCTGGCAATGGTGTTACCCTGTTGGGGTAGGCTTTATTTTGATGACGCTATTGCTCGCCGGTCTTGAAATGAATTGCTTTAGTTCAAGCATTGTGAGTGCTGAAAGTAATTTGCCCGGGGGTATCTGCTCAGGTAATTGCAGCATGTCGATTAATGTCGTTGTCTCTGGAATGACTGTTAAGATTTGACGTTCGGTGTCAGATAAAGCCTCGCTTCGCTTTGGAGATGGTTGTTCCGAGTTGCTTGAATTTCTGTGGTTTTTGTGGTGAGTCGATGACTGGAGGTGATGTGGAAGTGCTTCGATGATGTCTTCTAGTGATTCGACGAGCTGAGCGCCATCTTTGATCAGTTTGTTGCAGCCACTGGCAACGGCTGTATCTATCATGCCGGGAATGGCGAGTACTTCTCGGTTTTGCTCCATGGCGTGACGGGCCGTGATTAATGCGCCCGATCTTGCCGCTGCTTCAACTACCAGCGTGCCGTAGCTAAGTCCCGAGATAATTCGATTCCGCCGAGGGAAGAGACGGCTATGGGGTGGCGATGAAGGAAGTACTTCACTGATGAGCAAGCCGTCTTGCTGGATTTGTTTTGCCAATGGAATATGACTAGCGGGATATATGTTTTTAATCCCTGAACCAAGGACAGCCAGGGTTGTACCGTATTCCTCGAGTGTCGCTTCATGTGCTATGCGGTCGATACCGCGGGCAAGTCCACTGACGATTGTGAAGCCTTGCCGGCTAAGGTTGGAAGTCAGGCGCCGGGTGACGCGCTGGCCATAGAGCGTTGGATGACGCGTTCCTACGATCGCCAATGTCTTCGGTGCAGTCAGCGCTTGTAGGTTGCCTACGCAAAACAAGACCGGAGGCGGTGAAGGGATTTCTCGGAGTAGTAGAGGGTAGCTAGGATTGTGGTATGGAAGAATACGTACACCGTGCTTTTTACAATATGCAAGCTCGTCGCTCAGTTGGACTCGTTGGCTACGACTTCGCTGAATAGATTCGGCGGTCTTTTCTCCAATCTGGTAGACGCAACGGAGTTGCTTAGACGATGCGCTAAGTACCTTGCCCGCATCGCCAAACTCGCCTATCAGCCTTAATACCGTGGACGGCCCGACGTGAGGCGCAAAGCTAAGTTGTAGATAATCAAGCAATTCATTTTCATTCACGATGAGACAAGCCAGTTTGGGGAGGTACGGGTTTACCAGACTCGTTTTATCCAGCAAGTATGGGAAGAAGCCGGGGATTCATCTCTGATTTATCCTAGGGCTCGTTGAGGAATTAGTAAATCAAAAAGATGTCACATCACTGACGATGTGTGATCAATATGATAACGGCATTAAGCTGTTAGGCGTTTGATTTAAAATGACTTCCGATAGATTTATTGTTCTCGAAGAGTCTGAAAAAACAGTGTTTTTTTAGTATGATTGATTTACCTGAAGCGATTGTTGGCATGTGAGTTGCGATTATTCTCGACGAATACTAAAAGGGTTACAAAATTGAAAACATTCGGCAATATTTTAGATAGGAGTCTTGCTATGAAAAGAACACCTAAAAGTATCTTGTCCTACAGCCTCTTATTCGTGTTTTGGTTTGTTCTGGGGATGGTTCAAGCTCAAGATGCTCCACCTGCTGCGCCTGGTGCTGATGCGAATGAGGAAGACATTGAAGCATTGGCAAGAGGCCCGGTACATGAGGCATTTGCATCTCAGGTAAATAATGATCCTCAGCCGGGAATGATAGTAGACAAGGCCCCGCCTGAAGTTGTGGATGAGGTTCCTCCTGATTACAAGCCGGACGGTGACAACGTAGTTTGGATTCCCGGTTATTGGGGATTTGATGATGAACGAGAGGATTATGTCTGGATTAGTGGGGTCTGGCGTACTCCTCCGGCTGGCCGTCGGTGGGTTCCGGGATACTGGAATGAATTGACGGACGAGAAGCATCAGTGGGTTACAGGATTCTGGCAGGCAACTGAGCGTCGTCGGGTTGATTACCGGGGAGCACCTCCGGAGTCACTGGAATCCGGGCCGGCAGTTGCGGCTCCAAGTAGCAATTATTTCTGGACTCCGGGTGTATGGGTTTATCGTGGACAGGGGTACCGTTGGCGTCCAGGTTTCTGGCTTCGCCATCGACCTGATTATGTTTACACACCCTCACGTTGGGTTTGGACGCCAGGCGGTTATATCTTTGTAGACGGTTACTGGGATTACGGTATGGCTGCTCGCGGGGTGTTGTTTGCTCCTGTCGTTGTACGGTCTCCGCTTGTCCGCTATCGCCCAAGCGTTGTTATTGATGTAGGCCGGTTTCATATGCACTGGTTTGTGCGTCCACGATATAGCCACTACTACTTCGGTGATTTCTACGATGCACATTATCTCAGCCAGATGCATATTTATCCGCATCATCATTTCCATTTGCGAGTAGGCTACGATCCGTTCTACGCTTATAACCATGTGCACTTCCATAGTCGTTTTGGTATTAGTTATTACCATCACGTTCATCACTGGCATAATTATTTCAATACTCATCATTTGCATCGTCCGGCTCGTACGTTTGGGATGCAATTGAATTTGCACAATCACGGTGGCAATCGTCATTTCGGCTTATCGATCTACGCTCACAGATTGAATACTTACCGAGTACAGAACGATGTGAATCGTCGATTTGTACAGGTGGGGGTTGAACACCGTAATGCTGCAGCCGGGAATTCTACGAGCTACTTTCGTCTTGGTTATGAGCGTAGCAAGTTGGAAGGTCGGGTAGCGACCGGTTTGGTGCAAGGTACAGGAAAGACAACGTCGACTAAAACGGGTAGTTGGACATTGCCTCAGGTTGAGCGTGGTACTAATGTCACCGTAGGTTTGGCTCAACGACATGTGCGCGAAGTTGGTAATCGTGTTTCGCAGGTAGCCAAAGCGGTACCAACGGCGGCACCGGGAACGACGAACCGAATTGTTAGTAGACCTACGACTTCGATTCCACGAACCCCAGGGGCGAGTGGTGTCAATCCTCGGCCAAGTACCTCCAGTAGTTTGCCGTCTCGTGTAACAATTGGTGGGGGAGTTAATGGAAATTCAAGGCTGCCAAGTCGACCAGGCACGTCACCTACATTTCCCTCAAGGGCTCCGTCTGGTACTGTGCCAAGTCGGGTCAATCCGAGTAGTCCGCGGCCGACAGCTCCTAAACCGTCTGTCTCACCGCGTCCTTCGGTAACCCCTTCGGTTCCGCGGCCAAGTGCACCTTCGCCTAGACCTTCTGTGTCTCCCAGACCTAGACCGAGTGTTCCTTCGCCGCGTCCTTCGGTAACCCCTTCGGTTCCGCGGCCAAGCGCACCCTCACCTCGGCCTTCGGTAACGCCGTCGGCACCTAGGCCAAGTGCTCCTTCACCTCGGCCAAGTGCTCCATCACCTCGGCCAAGGTAATGGAAAAATTATGTTCTTAGCTTTAGAAAGCTTGGGATGAAAAAAATGATTTGCAGCCCAGAAACGGTTCGTCTTTTCTGGGCTGTTTTTTTATCAAGAAGACAAATTCAAAATTCTTTTGGATTATGCGAAACCTAGTCCGTGGACCGGTAGTTTAAAGACGGCACCTAGAATGGATAGGAAGAACGGGTGCTTGACCCCGGAATCGTAAAGGTAAGATTATGTCAAAATTTTTTTTCAGCTTCACTTTGCTTGCACTGACGGCATTTTATAGTGTTGCAGCGACTGCTCAGTCGGGCCCTCCACGATCTTTTGAGGGTCGCCCCGCCCACGGTCCACAGCAACGCGGCCCCCAAGGTCGCCCCGATCACGGTTCACAGCAACGAGGCCCTCAAGGTCGCCCCGATCACGGTTCACAGCAACGAGGCCCTCAAGGTCGCCCCGCTCACGGCNCACAGCAACGNGGCCCTCAAGGTCGCCCCGCTCACGGCCCACAGCAACGCGGCCCTCAAGGTCGCCCCGNNCACGGNCCACAGCAACGCGGCCCTCAAGGTCGCCCCGATCACGGTTCACAGCAACGNGGTCCTCAAGGTAGGGAAGCTTGGCAAGGTAAGCCTCAGTCAGCTCATGGTCAATCGCGCCAGAGAATGAGTAGCCCCTCTCAGGATAAACAAGCGGAAGCAGCTCGTTTGATGGAACTCACCAGGAGAGCTGTGGAAGCAGGTGATATGACTCGCGAACAAGCGATGCAGCGTTATAACGCCTGGCGTCAGCGTAATGGCCTCGACCGGGAGCAGACGGATCGCCCTGATACCAGAGGTGTACCGCAACGTGCTCCTCGTCCGGACCAGCGCCTAAATGCACCACCTGCCGAGGAGTTGCGTGAGGAAGCAGGTCGAATTTCACGGGAACTACGTAAAGCTGTAGAGGCTGGCGATATTACTCCGGAACAAGCAAGAGAGCGATTTAATCAATGGCGGGAACGTCAAGGAACGAATGCTCCACAACGAAGACCTCAGGAGCGACCGGCTCCTACTCGTGATGCTGCTAGCGCTGAGGTTCGAGCTCAAGGTGGTCGTATTTGGGCTGAATTACGAAAGGCAGTTGAATCTGGGGATATTACTCGTGAGCAAGCAGTTGATCGCTTCAACCAATGGCGAAGTCGCATGTCCAGTGCCGCTCCGTCGCGTCCTGCCACAAAGATTCAGCCATAGAATATTCTTCAAGCGTCACATTAGAAATAACATGAGGAAGCTCATATGCATTATTGGAGAGAGTAACTTTTAGGCGAGTATTCACCTACTTATCCAGATGAGTAGGATGAAATAGAAAACTCTTTGGATTTAATGCCAAACTCCGAAGAGGAAATTCCCCTTAGTGACTTACGAGTGTTTGTCACTAAGGGGTTTTTGATGAACCGATGTTAAATTGGCGTATTCAGGTTAAACAGGGGTGCTAGGACAGTCTGTGTTGACGCTCAAATTGAGGGTGAAAGCTATTTTTTTGTTGAACGCTTAGCCGATACTCTTTAATATCAGAGAGTCAACGATATTAGAGAAGCAAGAGATCGGCATAAGGGAACGGGTTATGGTACGTACAATGCTATCATCATTAGTGGTACTTGCTTTTCTAATTACTAATTCTCAAGCTGAGACGATTGACTTAGTTCTGACGTCTGAAAATAGTTCACTTGGGATTGCGAAATCGTCTGTAGGTCTGGTTGATGACATGGCCTTTATTCGTCGAGCTAGTGTGGATTTGATCGGCCGTATTCCGACTTTGCAGGAGTTGAAAGAATATCAATCATGGCCGGCTGCGAATCGCCGAGACATGTTAGTGAATCAACTTGTCGATCACCCTCGGTTTGCTGATCGATGGACGGTCTTTTTTGCCGATCTTCTTCGCTTGAGAAGTAATGTTACGGGTGGCTCGGCTCTGATTGCGCATGTGCACCGTAGTATCCGCGATGATGTTCCCTACAACGAATTAGCGGCTTCGTTGATTGCCACTAACGGAAAAGCAGGACGAAGTCCTGAAGTTGGATTTATTCTTGGAGACAATGCTGATCCTTTGGCCATGGCGAGTGTTACGGCACAGGTCTTCATGGGTGTTCGCATTGGTTGTGCTCAATGTCACGACCATCCATTCGACGTTTGGACTCGAAAAGATTTCTATAGCGTAGCAGCATACTTTGGAAAGACACGACGATTTGAAAGTAATTTCACCCGAGTTGTTTACACTTCCGAAGGTGAACAGACATCCGTACTTTGGCCTCCGGAAGACGAGGCAGAAGAATCGGAACGCAAAGCGATGGTTCCTTCATTTCCGTTCCCTATGATTGATACGAACCAAATGCCGTCATTTATCGTCCGGTATAAAGCCTTACTTAAGAAACAGGCAGATGCAGTTGCCGCGAAGGATAACTCCCCCTCACTTGATGACCTGCTTGCAGATGCGGAAGGCAAAATTGAAGCGGCTACGGGTGACGGGATTAACATCGCAGTTGCCGAAGCTCGGGAAGAGATTAATAAAATTGATGTGAAGGCGAGCCTCTACAGACGTAGTGAGTACCGTGAAGCACTTGCCGAGCAAATCACCAGTCCTCGCAACCGTTTGTTTGCTGAATCCTTTGTAAACCGAATCTGGCACGATTTAGTTGGCCGTGGGTTTGTCGAACCTGTCGATGATTTCAGGGAAGACAATCCAGCAAGCCATCCGAAAACTCTGGCTTTTATCGCAGATGAATTTGTTGCCAACGGTTATAGCTTCAAGCAACTTGTGAAGTCGATAGTGCAATCAGATGTCTATCAGCAGAAACAAGTGCCGTTGGATGCGACAGAACTTGAGCAGGAAGAGTTGGAAGTGGCTTTTCTGGCAACGCCGATGCGACGTATGTTGAGTGAATCATTGTATGACAGTATCGTCACAGCGGGACACCTGTTTGATTTGAAATATCGAACAGGTGAAAATGAGCGAACCATTGAGCAGGAAGTTCGTGTTTTACTGGCGGCGGATGGTGAACCTGAGAAATTGGAAGCAACTGGTGTACAAGATTTGTCCGGTGGACAGCCCAAGATGACCAATCAGGCGATGGCTGCAATGAATAACGGCGGCGGAGCAGGGTATACACTCGAAGACGCGATCGAATTGGATTTCGACGCATTGCTTGCAGAGGAAGATGAAGTTGAATTAGATCGGATGGTAGCTAAGAGCCAGGAAGAATTGGAAGCTGAACGTATGCAAATGGAATCTCAGCGTCGTCCTCGCCCGGGTATGAAGTACGAAACTAAAGTTGTCAAAAGAACTGTCGATGATAATCCACGATTTAGTTCGGCCTTGCGTATGGCCACTCCGGCACCGGTTGGGCACTTTGTAAGAGTTTTTGGACAGACTTCACGTAATGATCTGGGAGAAGCTCGTGATGACAACCCATCCATGCGTCAGTCCCTGATGATGCTTAACGGTCGATTAACTCATGAGGCATCTCGAGTTGGAACTCTTGAGCCGGTAGCTAGATATCTATCTGGAGAGAATGTGCAGTTAGATAAGGCGATTGAGTTGGTATATCACGAAATCCTAACTCGGGATCCTTCGTTAGAAGAATTTGCCTGGGCCAAAGAAATTATTGCCGAAGCTAAGACTCCGACGGCAGGCGTGGCGGACTTACGCTGGATCATGATGAATAGTAACGAATTTCGATTTTTGCCGTAGTGCCGGATTCGAAAATGATAGAGAGAACATTTTAGTAACCAAGAGTTGGTAACAATACCAAGCAGGAGAATCAAACCCATGCCATGTAACGATTACAAGCTGAGTAGAAGAGCGATGATGGGCGCTACGAGTGCTTCAATCCTCGGGTTTAGTATCCGTGACCTTTTGGCTTACTCTGGGGCAGACCACGAAGCCAAAGCAGAGCATGTGATCTTGTTCTGGAACGGTGGCGGAATGTCACATATCGATACCTGGGATCCTAAGCCGGGACGTCCTACTCAGGGTGAATTCAATCCGATTAACACATCGGCACCTGGTGTTCAGATTTCTGAGATCTTTCCGAAGCTTTCGAAACAAATGCATAACGCTGCTCTGATTCGTTCGATCGCCGGGACGCAGGGAGCTCACGGTCGTGCTAGTTATAATCTTCAGACCAGTTATTTACCGGGTCCAAACCTGCGCCATCCAGGCGTTGGTTCTGTGGTTGTTCATGAGCTTGAAAATAATAGCGATTTACCTCCCTATATTACGATCAGCGGTCAGGCTCCTCGAGCCAGTTACCTTGGTCAGAAGTGTGAGGCTTACTATGTCGCAGCTCCTGGTGAAAAAGATCCCTACCTGGCATTTCCTTCAGGCATCAGTCAGGTTCGCGGTGATCGTCGCCTTGATCAGCTGGCGAAGTTCAATCAGCGATTTTTGGATAAGAAAAATGATACACGTCTGACTTCGACTCAGACGTCTATCGAAGATGCCGTCCGTCTGATGCGTTCGCCAGCCCTGGAAGCTTTTGAGCTGGATAAGGTTGGTTCTAAAACTTTGGAACGCTACGGTGATACCAACTTTGGTCGCGGAGCTTTGATGGCAAAACGACTAGTAGAGAAAGGCGTCCGGTTTGTTCAGGTGAATCGTGGTGGTTTTGATACGCATGGCAACAACTTCCCTGCGATGTCAAATCACGGTGAAGTGATGGACCCGGCACTGGCTTCTTTGGTGGAAGATCTGAGTGAGTCGGGAATGTTGGAAAAAACAATGGTGATAATGCTCAGTGAATTCGGACGAACACCCCGGATTAACGACAATGCAGGACGCGATCACTGGGCGTCCGTCTTTAGCTGCTTTATGGCTGGCGGTGGCATTCAAGGGGGACAGGTTATTGGTTCCTCTGATGAAGATGGAGCGATGCCGAATGATCGTCCGGTGCAGGTTGCTGATATTCATGCAACCTTGTGCCATGCGATGGGTATTGATCATGAGAAAGAAGTCATGACCCCCTTACTCCGCCCAATGAAATTGGTTGATAACGGAGCTCCGGTTATGGAGTTGTTTAGTTAATCAGTCAGCCAGTTTGTTACGCTCTAGTTAATAAGTTCTATAATGAAACCTGGCTTGCCAAGTAGATTTGGTTGGCCAGGTTTTTTTGTCGCTTGATGCGACACTACAATTTGATTGATCATAAGATCGAGGTATTCAGGATTATGTTGCGTCTCCCCCTCTACGCAGTAGGCCTCTCGGTAGCCTTTGCTCTTCTCGTCTTTTATCCAGCCAGTAAGGTTATCGCTCAGGATCAATCTGGTTCCCCGACTCCTTCCGGCATGCGTGGGTCTTTGGTGGAAGATCGTGCTGCTCGCCAGTTGATTGATGCTGGTGATGCCCGTATGGATGCCAATGAGACGGAAAAGGCGTTGGAGATTTGGAAGTCGGTCATCGAACGGTATCCTCGAAGCCGCGTTCGGTTTACAGCTCATATAAAACTGGGGAAATACTATCTTGACCGGGAACGAGCTTATGATCGGGCCAGAACTCACTTTGAAGAAGTGACGATTGAAGATAACCGTGATGATGACCAGCGCGCGGACGCGTTGTTAAATGTCGGCATCTGCCACTATTGGTCACGTTTGTACGGTAAGTGTTTCCAGGTTATGCGAGACGTGATTGAAGAGTTTCCTGTTAGCCCCCAAGTGAATCAAGCCTATTACTACATCGGGTTGGGACATTTTCAGCAGGGACACTATAGTCGAGCGATTGAGGCTCTGGAGAAAGTCGGGACCACGCTGACTGACGAAGATAGCAACAACGAGAAACTTGAAGCGGGGAAACGTTTTTTCGTCAAGGTTGAGGATGCTGATCTGGCTGTGCTCGATGCGGAGGACAGCATCGATGTCGTTTGTAAGTCATCTGGTGGAGACGAAGAGATTGTGAAGTGTTTCCCGATCGGGCGTAATGTCCGGATCGTACTTGGATCCGTCCAGACAGGGCTTGGTATTCCTAAGCCAAACAACGGAACATTGGAAGTGAAAGGTGGAGATACCGTGCAGGTGTTGTATACCGATGCGCATACGGAAGAAAAAAAGGTTGATGTCGAGGTGCTGTCCGAAGTTACTGTCGTTGGTGATGGCGTGGTGCAATTCAAGGACGGTGCCTTCAGTGAATCTTTGAATGGTGTCGTGATCGGAAAGACAGCCAATATTGAAATTGTGGATGCTGATCGTGATGTGTCTGAGAATGCTGACGCCATTGAGGCCACGATCTCTATCTATAGACGCAAGACCGATGAAGAAATTGAAAATGAGAAGGCTGAATTGATTGCCCAGGCAGGAGTTCCGGAAGGTGATAATCCTCCGGCTAACCCATCGCTTGACGATATTCCATTGTTCGACGAAGAAGAGGAAAAGGTTGATCCGTTTAAATTAATAGAAACCCTGAAAGTGACTTTGACTGAGGTGAAGTTGGAAAGGCAGCGTAAACAGATCTTGGTGGTGCCGGAAGAAGGTAGCGAGGCATTGGGAGATCCGGCAACGGCTGAACCGCTGACCACAGGAGAAACTCAAACGGCAGATGCGGAAACGGTGGTTGGCCAGGGGATACCAGCGACTCCCGATCAGCAAGAGGTTGTTGAAGATGAAGCGGAAGCCAAAGCCGTACATAGCGGTGTATTTCGAACGACAATTGCTGTCATGCGAGCAGAACAAGTTGTGGCAGATGCTCAATTGCAGGCGATGCCCGGGGACCAGATTCGTATTACTTATGAAGATCAGCTGCATACCGGAGAAGGAGTTGCCGTATTGACTTCGAAAGGTCGATGTCTTGAGGGTAATATTGGCGGCGTGCGTGTGACACGAGCATTGATTTCTGATGAAGAATTGCGAGTCCAAACTCAGTTGAAGACGGCCGACGCATTGACCCGTATTGGAAACCGATACAAAGAATTCGGTCTGAAAAAGAAAGCCGAAGAGAAATACGGTCAGGCGTTAGGTGTGTGTGAACAGATCATGCCGGACGTTCAAAAGCTTCGTGGCCGACTTCTTGAAGAGACTTATGTCCAGCTGTGGCACATTTATTTTGAGATGGATCGTTTGAATTTGGCCGCTGCTATGTGTGAGCGATTGCAGCGAGAGTTTCCTGCGAGTGGTTTTGTCGATGATGCTCTGCTGCAGTTGGCCGATGTGGCTCGAGTCGAGGGGGATCTTAACCGGGCGATCGGCATTTATACTCGGTTGGCAAATATGAAAACCAGTCAATTGAGAGGGGAGGCTCAGTTTGGCATTGCGGAGTGTTTTGAAGCGATGGCAGATGCTCAAACGAGTGAAGCGGGTGCAGCTCAGTTAAAAGACAAAGCATTTCAGGAGTATAAGAAGGTATACGACCAGTTCCCTGAAAGTGGCCGCGTCGGAGAAGCAGTAGCTAAAATGGCGAACCACTACTACATACAGAAAGATTATTCGCGAGCGATTGATACGTTCGAGACGGTTCTCGAGAGTCACCCGGATGCCCGTTTCTTGGATGTTATCTTGTTCAATTATGGACGATGTTTGTTTCGGATGAATCGCCGCGGTCCTGCACGACAGCGATTTGAACAATTGATAGCAGACTTCCCGGAAAGTACTTTGGCTCAGGAAGCTAAAAAAATTGCAGAAGCTTTGAAGAACGCCGGGTTTTAGTCTGGCGATTACTCTTCTCGCTCTATCGCTGGACAGAGCCCCACAAAAATTAATTGACGGATTTTCGCTGGAAAAAATAGAAAAACAAAAACGATGAACAAGCAATTTAATGAGAACTGTTTTCGATTAGCACCACGCCCGGTTTTGATTTTGGCAGTAGTGTTGATCACGTCAATTACCATCCCGGGAAGTGTTTACGGACAAGTAGAGGCTGACCCGGCTTCTGAGCCCTCCGCTATTAACCAACGGTTGAGTCAGCTCGAATCTGAGCTCGGAAAATATAAAGACTCCGCTCCAGAGGCAGCCAATCTGATGCTTCAATTGGCGGATGAGTATTACAAGCATGGGCGTGGGCTTGGATTGGTGCGTATTTGCCAACGCTTTACACAAGTCCACTTCAATCATCCCAAACATCGTGAAATGATGCTTAAGCTGATTGATGGCCAACAGGTTTTGTCTCGTAACAAAGAACTCATTGTAGCTTGTCGTCAACATTTGGAACGTTATGGAGCGTCTGCAGAAGCGGCAGCGATTGAAGTTCGTTTAGCAGATGCGTTGGATCAAACCACTGATCGAGAGGCAGCAGCCAAAGCAGCGGAAGTGGTCTGGAAACGGTACGGGAATTCAGTGATCGGTAAGAAGTATGTCGAACGAGCGGTGTATATCTACCAGAGTTTGCCTGGGAACGAACTGCAGACTCAGGCAGCAGTTTTGTCAGAAGAAGCAATGGAGAAGATTCCAGCTAAGAATTTCGCGAGGGCGATGGGGCTCAATGCGGTCTATCTCTACTCGCGATTGTCGCAGCGAGTGGAATCTAACCGTGTGATTAACCGTATGTTTCAGCGAGGACTCGCCGGCGATAGTGGACAGCAACGCGCCTCCTATTTGCAGATGGCATCAAATTACGAGCAGCTTCAGCAGTATACCAACGCCGCAAATATGTATCAGCGGGCCCGGCAGATTCGAGATGATGCGGACACTCTCTATAAACAGGCAATGGTTGTCTATAGCAGTAAAACGAATCCCGGTCAGACGGAAGGGCTGTTGAATCAATTCAAGCAAAAGTATCCGGAAGATGACCGGAAGTGGATTCTTCAACAGTATGTCGCGTCCCAGTATTACGGGGCGATGAATAATGCGAAAGCACTCCAGTTAATTCGTGATGGCTTGCAGGGTGATGCAGTAACTCACAATGCAGGTGTTGTATTTGTCACCCTTAATGGTTCAGAGCCCTCCAAATTGCAGGATACGGAACGAGTGATTCGTGAGGCGATTAATAAGTCAAAGAATCCCGCTTCACGTGCCAGACTTTACAGGAGTCTTGCCTTTGGCATCTATCAAGGTGAAGCTTTTGATCAGAATCGAGCCTTACAGTTATGTCGGGAATTTCTATCACGTTATCCGGATGGCGGAAGTGATACGGCTTATATGATCGATTATCTGTTCAAGAATTCTGCCGATGACAATTCGTTTCGTAATGATGTTCGCATGGTACTGGCCTCGCGCAAAAAATTCCTTCAGCACTCAGGTTTGGTTTCCTATCCGGCGGCCTGGATTCAGGCCAATCGTGGAAATGCTGAATATAAAGCGAGGGCTCAAATTTTAAGGCAGGAACTGGCCACTGCCGACAACGATGCTCTGGTCAAACTGTGGGCGAGTTCCAGCGGTAATTCGAAAGGGGCGGCAAAGGTCCGCCAGCAATTGCTGGAGTCAGGTCATTTCAATGCCATGAATAATGACATGGCGGTGAGGAAATTGACCGAACAAACATCTTATTACCGTAGTTACGCACCAACAGCTGAGCGTGGAATTGGTAACAAATATTATGCTCTGTGGATTCGTCGTTTTCCTAACGATCTCAAGGTGGCTACGGACTACCTGTATATGGCAACGACGTACGGGACGCCTGAAGATTGTCGTTCGGCACTTCAGCATATGCTTCGTAAGGATCCTCAAAACGCTACGTCTGTTACGTTTAATCGAATGTTAACCTGCGCTGCACGTAACGAAGATGCCAATCTTGGTCGTCAGGCATATAACTGGATTCGTCGAGAAGAACAGCAGCATGGCGTTCAGGCTTTAAGCCTGACAGCAATGGGGGATATTCTCACCGAATTGAAACTGGTTGATCTGGCAAAAGAGAGATATCAAACGGGCGCCAGTCTTCCTGTATTAACTTCGGATGGAAAAAGTTGCATTGATCGTCTTGTCGCACTCGAAGAAGATTCTGCCAAACGCCAGCAGGTGTATGAGGCCGCCTTGCGTAAAGATTCAGATCAATTTGGTTCGCTGATGCATAACATTATCTCGCTTCGTCTTGCTCCAGAGGAAGGTAAGACGATTGATTGGAATGTTGTGCTGACGCTACTCGAGCAAACACGCGATCGTGATTTAGATCGGCCATTCACTTCCTGCGGCTTTGATGTAAACACTTGCGTCGGGTATCTCTCGACGTTAAGAAGTTCTGAAACTCTGGAACCCGCTCAGATTCGACAATATCTCGAGCGTTTTGTAAAGCTTGACCTTCCATTGGTCTCGCCGGTTGCACAATTGCTCATTCTTAATGATGACGAAGTAGCCAAACCAGAGCAGATGGCAATTTTGCTGATGTATCAAAAAGCAACGTATAACTGTGGAGAAACTTCTCAGGGATTTGATCAACTGACGCAGTTTGCAAAATCAGCGGCTGCGAATCAGCAACATATAGAAGCAACAACGATTGGTACAGGGATTTTGGCGAACTTTGCCTCGGTTGACGAAGCTCGCAGGAAGGCAGTACGGGATCTCGTCAGTCGTAGTTATACGCAGATTGGCGAAGTCGGCTTAACTATTGATGAAGACAGTCCTATCGCACCCTTATTGCAGGCCGCTCTTTACTTGCGTCTTGGAGATCAGGAATTAGCCTTTGATCTGTACAGCGAAAACGTGGAGCTGTTTGGTGAACATCGTGAGCAGATGCCGGTGGACCTCGTCGAATTTGTTGTCGGACGCTTAATTGCGGCAGGTGGCGATGAAAACTTCAATTATGTAGAAGATCTAGTGCGAACCTGGTTAGTTAAAAATAGTGAGTCAGAAGAAGTGGGTGATGATGCCAAGGCGACGATGCAATTGTTACTTGCTGAAAATTACTTTCAAGCTCGCAGATTTGATATCGCACGCAGTGAATATACGACGGTGGTTAATCGTTATCCTGAATCTGAACAGGCCCTGGAAGCTCAGTTTGGTATTGGCGAATCGTTTATGGAGCAAAAAGTCTTCGATCAGGCTCAGCAAGTATTCGACAAACTGGCGAATAGTAATGAAACGTTAATTGTGGTACGGGCGGAATTCCTGCGGGGTGTTCTCTCCTTTCGCCGAGGCGATCGTGATGAGGCAAGAGATATATTCCGTAGCGTTTTGGAGAGAGTTCCTGATGTCGAGCTTGCCAACCAAACGCTATATAACCTTGCGGAAATTTATCGCGTGGAGGAACGTTATATCGATCAGCTAAACTTGTTGCGGACGATTGGACGTTTGGGGCGACAAAGTAAAAGTCGTCACAATCCCGGAACTCCCTTGTCGATCGTCGTTCACGATAGCGATCTGGGCATTAGTCGTGGGCACAATCGGATTCCAGTAACGGTTACAACGACGGGTGGTGATAGTGAAATGGTGTACTTGATTTCCACCGGGGCTGGGAAAGGGCTTTTTCGGGGAGATCTGGAAACAGTTTTGGGGGATGTCACTGCAGAAGACGGTTACCTCCAGCTTACCGGAAACGATGTCATTAGCTGTGACTATCCGGAAGAATTTCGTGCGGAATTTAAGAGCGTTCCTCTTTCTGATGTGGATATTCGAATAGCATCCAATGCAGAGTTTGAGATCGCAAGTAGCATCGATGGTGAAAATGAAGAAACAAGTTTCAGCGATGAATTGATTGCTCAGCAGGAAGGGACGGATGATGAGCGTTTAAGTCAGTCTCGTCCTTCGAATCAAGTAAAGCCTGGCAATCCCTTGTATATTCGAGTCGAAGATTCCGATCGTGACCTATCAGGTGAAATCGATGATCTGGTCGTGAAACTGGTCACCGATAGTGGAGATGCGGTTCAGGTTGAAATTAGAGAAACCTCTCCACACTCGGGAAGGTTTGAAGGTACGGTGGATACGAGTGAACTTCCTGCCGGAGCTTTGGCTACTGATTCTGCGATTGATCATAGTCCGCTGATGGCAATTGATAAGGATCCAAAGACATTCTGGCTTAGCCAACCGGATGGAGCGGCTCCCAAAGACCTAACCGTCGATATGAAAGATCTGTACAGCATATCCCGAGTAAATATCGGGTCGCCAGGTTCGGATGATAATCATCCTGTTCGTATGGATTTGCTTGGTAGCTACGACGGTGAATTCTGGTTTCGTCTTTCGAGTTTCCCGCGTCGTAATCAGGTGGGGGGATTGATCGATGCAGTTTCAGGAGTGCAGCAGTTAGTTGTAATGGGAGATCACCGGAGCTATCGCGAGTGGAGTCAGGTTTTGGCATTGGCGGCTGGCAAGTCAGAGCAGTTTGCGGCGGTTGAAAATGAATTGGTTGTTCAGGAAGAAATTGTTGAAGGGGAAAAAGCTGTGGCACGAAGTGTGCTCTGGTCCGGTCTATTCAATATGGAACGCAACGCCGCAGTTCGCTTCCGGATTCAGGGGAATACAACAGCATTTTCAGTCGATGGAATTCTTGAATTGCCAGTGGCCACTGGTACGCGGACTGTCGACGTTTGGCTGGAAAAAGGAATGCATGAAATTCAGGCGTTTAGTGCGTTTGCTAATCAGGAGCAAGGGGCAAAGCTCGAATACGCTATCGCTAGTGTGGATACTCAGCAGGTGTTGTTGCAGCCAATGCGAATGGAACAGTTTGTCGAAGCTGTCAATAAGGTTGAGTTAATCCAAACTCCAGAGATTGTCAATCGATTTGATGTTAGTACGGCTCAGATATCCAAGAAGACGGAGACATTTGCAGTCGTCGAAAAAGATGAATGGATGGTGACGCAAAACTGGAATATGCTGGAAGACACTTTGAGTATCAGCCTCGATGGCACGCAGGCAGGTGTTTATGAATTATGGCTCGATTACAGTCGCAGTGGGTCCGGAGCCCAGATTCAATTGACGCTTGACAATCAGGTGCTGGAGCACTCGTTGGTAAATACAGGATCTTACGACAACTACCAATCGGTCTTTATCGGGCACATCATGATTGAAGCTTCCGGTAAGAAACAACTCTTATTCACTCCGGTTGCGGTGACTTCAAATTTAATGGAGTTGAAAGGTGTTGAGTTGCGACCGATCGATCGTGACGCAGTGGTGAAAAATGGAGACAGCTGGGAATTCAGATTTCCGGAACGTGAGATTCGATATACAAAGGTCGTTGTGAATGAATATGTGGGTGATGCAGTTGCGATTAGTCAGATCGAAGTTGGAAACGCTGACAATGGGGAAACTCAGATTCCTACAGATTCGGACATTCTCTCACTGGCAACCAATAATGTCCTGGAGATTGCTGCAGGTGACCGGGTGGTTGCGACATATACGGATGAGTACACCTTGAATGAGCTCAATACAGCACAATTGCTGACGCGTGAATTGACTGCCACTTATCACAATGGTGAAGTAAATGCGATTTCATATAGTCTCTCAGCATCCGGAGCCGGGGGAGTCAACGCGCAACGCAAAGAGCTCATGCGAGTGGATCCGGGTGAACGTATTGTTGTGGAAGTGGTTGATTACGATGAGGACCGTTCAAATAATGTCGACATAATTACGGTGGATGTTGTGGTCAATGATGGTGATCCGATTCAATTAGAAGCAGCAGAAACCGGACCAAATACGGGTGTCTTCACACGGGAAATTGATACGTCGTCGACCGATGCTGAAGGTAAACTCACGGTCAAGACTGGTGATGTTGTTTATCTCCGTTATCTCGATAGCCAGAACACATTTCCAGGACATACCGTACCTCGAGAAAGAATGGTATTTGTGAATGAGCCGACCGATGCTCAGATTCGGATTGTTCCTTCCCTTGCGCAACGTACCTCGTCAACGACGCCGGCATCAGTTCAGTATCTGGCAGAATCCGAAAAACAAGATTCAGCAGCAGTTGCGTTTGACGCTCCTCTGCTTGTCGAGGTAATTGATCCGGATAGGGCCAAAGATACGGGAAGTATGGTGACCGTCGCTTTGGTCACNACTGGNGGATCCGTTGTGTTTGTGGATTGTGTGATTAGNAATGTCCATTCAGATCTNCCCCAAAGNGTGACAGATAATGAAGCATTAGTGGCGGGGCGATTCGTAGGTCAGGTCATCATGCAACTTGGTGGNAAAGAAAGTCCTAATATCATTCCGTTAACCTCAGANATGCCACGCGGGTTGATTGGACGAGTTCATGAGGGGAAAGAAGAAACGGAATTACTNCCAGGTTTGGTGGCAATGGTTCTAAACCTGACCGGTGAAGATGTAATCAGCTTGAGGTATAAGGACGAGATCACCACAAATGGTGAGTCGCCGGTTCTCCAGCATAACGGCAGACTCGTCTCAACCGGAAATCTGCAGATCACCGACCGTGAATATGAAGAAGATGTCCAGTTGTTACATGTCGGGGAGAAGATTTTTCTGAAAGTGAATGATCCAGATCAGGATTTGTCGGACGAGCGGGATAGTATCAAGGTAACGGTCACCACGGAACTTGGCGAAGTAGAAACCGTATCCTTGTTCGAAACGACGGTTCATAGCGGGGAATTTACCGGTGCGTTTGATCTTCAAGCGACAGAGAAACCAACAGTCAATAACATCAAACCTGATGCTTCACAAATCGAGACTTACTTTGGTGATCAGGTTACAGTGGCCTATACCGATGTGAAATCCGCTGAATCCACAGAGGCCCTCAAATTGACACAGTCACTGCCGGTCGTTGTTGGTACAGACGGGTTAGTCACCGCGTTCTCCAAGGCATTTGAGAATGAAGAGTTAGCCGTGGAAACCAAATTTCGAATTGCTGAAAGTTACTTTGAGTTATTCAAGAGCCACAAAGAACTTGGGCGTGATGAAGAGAAAACGGTCGACCTTGAGGCAGGTCGGCGGATTCTTCAGGAAGTGATGGAAGATTATCCGGATCCAAAATACGTTCCACGTATTTCCTATTTGCTGGGGCAGTTCTCTCAGGAGCTTGAGCAGTGGTCTCAGGCAATCTCCGCTTACGAAGTCATCTTGCAACAGTACGGTGATCATACGCTGGCTCCGGACGCTCAGTATAAACTCGCTCAATGTTTAGAGTATTCCGGTGACTTTGATGAAGCATTGGAGGCTTATGTTACGCTGGCGGCGACTTATCCAAAGAGTCCGCTGATTGCCAGTGTGATGATTCGAATCTCAGATCACTTCTATAAATCAGAGCAGTTTGGGATCGCTGCACAGGTTGGAGAGAAGTTTCTTGAGAAATTTGAAGGGCATGAACATGCGCAGCGTATGGCTTTCAGGATTGGACAGGCATTTTACAAGAGTGAGGCTTACCAGGAAGCAGGAGATTCGTTCGATCGGTTTATGAAGCTTTTTCCCGAAGACGAGCTTAGCGCGGATGCGTTGTTCTGGAGTGGTGAAGCCTACCGTATGGCCAATAACAATCAGTTGGCGTTTCGTCGATACAATCGTTGTCGATGGGATTTTCCGGCAAGCGAGGCAGCAAAGTTCGCCCGAGGACGTTTGGCATTACCCGAAATGCTGAATCAGTTCGAAGCTGAAGCCAATAGTATTGATAATGATAATTAATGTTATCAGTTTAATGCTCAATTTATTATGAGATGCAACACGATCCCATAGCCGCAAAAGACAACACTAGAAAGAAAACGAAGAGAGTAGGCAAAATAATGACGCGAAGATCGACGGAAGGTGTCAGTTTTCAGCTATTGATAATTCTGGCATGTGGGTTCCTCACCTGGCCGGTGGCTGGAGTAGCTCAAGATGACATTTTGGGCGAATTGGTCGGCGACCAGAAAAATCAAACCACCCAAGCCGATGATAGTCAGCTTGGTGAGGAAGAAGTGGTGGAGCAGGCTGCCACAGCCGCGCCGGAAGATGGGACTGGTTCAGAAGTTGTAGCAGGGACTGAAGGTAATCAGGAGAGTGCTGCAGATGAGTCAGCAGTCGAGGCGGACGAATCGGACGTTGGTCAAGACGAGGTGGTCGTTCCTGACAGTGAAGAGCCTAGTGGGATTGAACAGTTTCTTAATTCCGGCGCTTTAGGTTTGTTGCTCAATGGTGGAGCATTCATGTGGCCCATTTTGTTGATGGGGATTTTGGCTGTGGGAGTCATTATTGAACGTTATCGAACCTTGAAAATGCTTAACGCAGACGATCAGCAGGTGCGTGAGCAGGTACAACAATTACTCTTCGATGAAAAGATTGAAGAGGCTTTGGAACTCTGCGATACGCAACAGGGACCAGTACCGGCAGTATTGTCCGCTGGATTAAGAAAGTACTATGTGTTACGAAAATTAGATTACGACGTAGCTCGAACAGAAGAGCAGGTTGTGAAAGCGATGGACGACTACAGCGTACATATTGTGGCCGGCCTCGAAAGACATTTACCGGTCCTGGCTACGGTTTCCAGTGCGGCTCCGATGCTGGGATTCCTTGGAACAGTTCAGGGGATGATCGTGGCTTTTCAGCAGATCGTTGAGCAGATGGGAGAGACGAATATTGTGGAAGCAGCGGCCAGCGGGATTCAGGTGTCGTTATTGACAACCTGCTTCGGGCTAATTGTTGGTATTCCGGCATTTGTTGCTTTTAACTATTTCACAAGCGTTATCAATCGATTCGTATTGCAGGTCGAACAATCCGCGACAGAACTGATCGAAAATGTTTCGATTCAGTTAGCCGCCGCCGGAATAGATGATAAAAGTGAGTAAGCTTTGGTGAGAGAACGACGTCGTAGAAAGTTGATGGTGGAACCACCGTCGAGTGCAACAGGTGACATCGCGTTTAACCTGATTGTGTTCTTTCTTGTCTGCGCGTCGGTGCAACCGGACAGCGGACGTCAACAAACTTTGCCTCGAAGTGAACAGGAGACACAGGAGCAGTCGGAGAATATTGAAGTGCAGCTTGGACGTAATACGGTCATGCTCAATGGAAATATCCTTCGTCAACAGGATTTCGATACGGTATTGAAACGGGCGTTGAATGGGAAGACTCGACAGGAAGACCGAGTCGTGATCGTAAAGAGTAAGCCTGATACGCCTTATCACCATTGGGTCGTGGTGACCGAGATGATCGAATCGGCGGGGGGCATCGTGACGATTCAGACTGAAGAGGAGCAGCAGGTTATTGTGCCTGGTGGTTAGGAGGCGAATCGATCGATGAAGATTAAACGTAGAACATCACAGGCAGACGTGCCAAGTATGGCGATGGGAGACATCGCTTTTAACCTGCTGATTTTCTTTGTGATTTTAGCTCGGGCACAGGATGACAGTCATTTGCAATGGCAGCCGGCGTCTGCTGAAGAAATCAACGCCTCCGGAACTGCGAAAGTTGCGGTTCTGATTGATAACGAAAATAAGTATTACGTCAATGGACAACAGGTCGGTGCATCGCAAATCGCCGGGGAAGTCGACGCTCTGCTGGGAAACACTCCGGCAGGTGAACGAATGGTTCTCTTTAAAGTACATCGTGAAGCACAAGCGTTGTATTTTGAACCGGCGATTGAAGCGATTAGTGAAGTAGGTGGAGATATTGTTCACGTACTGGAACAAAAGCAGGAGTAAGTATGAGTGATCAACAAGAACAACAGACACGTGGGATTCTGGGAGATGTCCAACGTGTTCAGCGAAATGGTACAGCATCTTTGACGGAGTTGCGGGAGTTTATTGGGTCGTTAAAAGGTCGTAAACCTCAGGAAGTAATGGGCGAAATGGCAAGCAATGGTCTGGTGCAGGGCATCATCATGTCGACGGTCGGATTCGTTATAGTCTTGCTCGTCTTCACGGCATTTCCGTTTTTCCTGGCGGAAGAAGAACCTGTAGTTCAGCCGGCAACAACTCCTGTCGCTACATCAGCAGAACAGCAAGTAGAGCAGCCACCTGCGGTTCAGAATATCAATGAAGAACAATCACTAGACAAAGGTGGTCCTACGGGAGATGCAGTACTAGATAATCTGGGAATTGGAGAAACGAAAGATGCTAATCCGGATGCTAATCCTCTAGGAGATAAATTTGATGATCTCTTAGAGGGTGTGAAGTAACTGAAGAGTGTCGGGGTTTAAGCTCAGAGAAGTGAGTGAGATGAAAGCGATTCTTAAAATGCGATCATGGCAGCTTGTCGGCGTCGTTGCGTTCGTCTGGCACTTCGCGTTGGTTGACTGGCTTTGGCTCCATTTACTGGCGGATTCGCTTCTTCCTGTAATCTTTCTGCTGATTGCACTTTTGTCCTTAAGTGGCCTCTGTAAAAACTACAAACAGCGTGCAGAAAACCAGATTCAATTTTGGGCCGTGTTTTCACTTTGCATACCTGTTGGCTGGCATGCCGGAGTTTTCTTCAGTGAATGGCTCGGACTGGAGATGTTCCGGGCGTATTTCGCTCGTGGTGGTTTGGCCATGTTTTTTATGACAGGATTGGTTTGGGTGATCTGGGGAGTTGAGAAATATGCCCAGCGAATAGAGATTGCCAGACGAGAGAAATTTAATCTTGAGAATGTTTTGCAACGCAAAAGGACCAATCGCAAGAATACCGATCTCAAAATCTGGAACCCTCTCGACCCTCATGCTTGGTACTATGGCGAAAAATCCCCTCGTCTCAACCAGTCCTTAAATGGTTTTGTCAGTTACACGGTATTGTTTTGTCTGATTTGTATGATTCTCAGTCAGTTTCAGGGATGTACCCAGTTCTATGACCTGCCGGCCGGTGGAGGTGAAAATCAGGCAGTGCAGCAAGTTGTCAAAGTTCAGAAGATTATCCGAAAGAAGTTTATTCTTAATCCCTATAGTGCCATAAATTACAACACGCCTGAATTGGATGATGTCAAGCTGGAATTGAACGAGGTTACAGCTCATCGATATACCAAAATGGGGTTTGGTGAAGGTGAAGGGGCGGGATTTGCCGGAGGCACGAGCAACGGTGTTGTTGGGTTTGTGCGACTGGAGTATCCCGGTGGGGATTGGAATCAGGACTTTGGTATCGGTGGCGATATGAATATGTTGCTGAAGTATGCCGAACTTACGGGGCAGAAAATTGATAAGAAAACAAAAGCTTACTCAGCGGCACAGCTAAAGACATTCGATGGCGTGCGTTGTCCCCCACTGGTTTATGTAACGGGGCAACGAAATATATCACTTGGCAACAATGATGTGAAGATATTGCAGGAATACCTTAATGATAAGCATGGAATGATTTTTGGAGATAACGGCGGAAGTCGCCATTTTCATCACCAGTTTTTATCGATGATGCAGCGAATTCTTCCGGAGGTACGTCCCGTGCGTATTCCTACGGATGATCCTATTCATACCCGACCTTATCAAATTGTTCGTGTTCCCTATGTAGCTCCTCACGGAGGTGAGGAAGCATTGGGGTGGTTTAAAGACGGCCGTTGGGTTGCTTATTATCATCCGGGCGATATTGGAGATGCATGGGCTGATGGACATGCAGGAGTGTCTCAGGAAATCTGGGCTAATTGCTATCGGTTGGGTGTGAATATTATGAGTTATGCACATATCGAACATGCTAAGTGGCGATTAGCTCAAAAACAATCTGGTGGAGATGAATAATGAAATCGTTGCACATTCAGTTATTAGCAATATTAATGACGACAATCTCTGCGATACCTGTGATGGCACAAACAAAGATCGACGAAATGTCGTTGGATCGCTGGGCGAAGTTGCGTGAGGTTGAGCGATACCAGTTGAATATTGCAGAAAAGTATTTTAAAGAGAAGAAGTACGATGTGGCGCTGAGTGAATATGAGAAATATTTGTCGCTTTATGAACGCAGCGATGCCGCCTCGTTTGCACAACTCAAATGGTCCCTTTGTCTGAATCAGCTTCGTAAACAGAATACGGCGATTAAAGAGGGGTTCCAATCGGTCATTGATTATTGGCCTGACTCAGTAGATGCCGCGAAGGCATCGTATTTGATTGGTAAGACGTATGTTGACATTGGTCGTGTGTCCTACGGCAAGAAAGCCTATCAGGAAACAATAGAAAATTATCCGGATAACCCGGTCGCCGTCTATTCGCTTTCCGGCTTGGCAGAAATAGCCCGTCAGGAAAAGAATGAAACCAATTTGGTCAAGATTTGGAAACGTCTGGCTTTCGATATCCAACGCACCAAACTGACTAGCGGAACCTGTGCAGCTGCGGCTAATTCATTGGCAGGATACTACTTTGGAAAAGGAGTTTTTCCGGATGCTTTGAAGAGCTTGCAGGCCAACTACAAGGATGATCAACTCAGATACTACGTGTACTATTACGTAAGAACTCCGCTAAATAGTTTGATCGGCGATGATGAAACTAAAATGACCGGTTTTCGTCTGGCTGATCAGGTGGTCTCCTATCTGAAGACCCACCTTGAAACGGATTTATCGACGGATGATCTGAAGAGCAAGGCACAACAGCAGTGGAATCAAATGATCGAAGTTGAAAAGTACTCTCGTCGCGACGAAAAAGTGCTGGCTGCCTATAAGGCGATGTTGGGCGTGTTTGGCAATATAGACCAGATTCTGGGAAGCCTGGCCGACTACCATCTTTCACAAAAGCGGTATGACCAGGCGCGTTCCATTTACCGACAATTCAAGGATAGGATTCAGGGACTTTCAAAAGTTGCAGCGAGTTATTCCTCTGAAGGCAATGTCGGCGAAGCAGTTAAAATTTATAAACAGCTGGCTGGATTGGATGCAGAAAATTCAGCCAAGTGGCAAGGCGCCGAAGCGACAGCTTATGTAGCCGTAAAACAATATCCCCAAGCCATTCAGATCTACCGTTCTTTAGTCGCTTCCGATGCACTTAATAGTCAGCAATGGCTTTGGGCTATGGCGACTACTCAGCGAGATGCTAACCAATTAAAAGAAGCAATTGGCACATTTCGTCAGTGTGAGAACTTCCCCGAAAATTATCGTCAGATGGCCGGCTGTCACCGTGCTCTTAAAGAGTATAAAGAAGCACTTATTCTCTACGGTCAGATCATTGGAGGAAGTGAGTCGATGGCCCCATGGGCCCAGTTGCAAATTGGCTATACGTATGAGCAGATGGATTCAGCAGAGCAAGCCATTAAAGCATTTCAGCAGTGTTGTAAGAAATATCCCAAAGCATCCTACGCCAGTACGGCTCACGCTCACTTACAGAATAAGTACAAAATTTCCGTTACACTCGGCGGTGGTACTGATGAGTAGCATGGTTAGTTCTGGTTCCTTCCTATTGAGCTGGTCAGAGCTATTTAGCTCAGCACGGAAGCACCATTGTTGAACTAAGGTATATCCAAAACACAGCCTTCAATTCATAATGTGACACATGAGCGGTTCTACCTATGAATACGATGTTTTGGTTGTTGGTGCTGGGCACGCAGGGACAGAAGCGGCTTCTGCGGCCGCTCGAACTGGTGCGCGGGTTGCCTTGCTAACAACCAACCTTGATACCGTTGGACAGATGAGTTGTAATCCGGCCATTGGTGGAGTTGCCAAAGGACAGATTGTACGCGAAATTGACGCGTTGGGCGGCCTCATGGGGCGAGCGATTGATAAGACCGCTCTTCAGTTTCGCATGCTAAATAGACGTAAAGGTCCGGCTATGCACAGCCCTCGTGCTCAGGCCGATAAAAAGCTCTATCAACAGGAAGTTAAAAAGCTGATTGAGCAGCAGGACGGGATTTCTCTTCGTCAGGAACTAGTTGAAGATATTTTGACTGAAAAAGATGGTGAAGTCGTCCGGGTGATGGGTGTTCGTGTTCGCGGTAATGTTTTCTATCGGGCTCAGGCGGTCATTCTTACAACGGGAACATTCCTTTCTGCCTTAATGCACACCGGCGAAGCAAAGACTGCGGGAGGACGCGCTGGTGAAGGTACGAGCCAGGGGATTAGTCAGGCATTGTGCGAAGCCGGATTTCGTTTGGAACGGTTTAAAACAGGAACCCCGCCAAGACTCAATTCTCGCACGATCGATTACAGTCAAGCTGAAGAGCAACCAGGCGATGCGGAACCGGAACCGTTCTCCTATATGACGGATAAAATTACTCAAGAGCAGTTGCCATGCTGGATTACCTATACCAACAACAATGTACACCAATTAATACGTGACAATCTTGATCGGGCCCCAATGTATAGTGGTCAGATTAATTCGGCGGGACCTCGTTATTGTCCGTCGATTGAAGACAAGGTCGTTCGCTTTGCAGATAAAGACAGACATCAGTTGTTTTTGGAGCCGGAAGGATATGAAACAGAAGAAGTTTATGTAAATGGTATCTCCACAAGCCTGCCGCGAGATGTTCAGGACGCGATGTTCCGCATGATACCAGGCCTGGAGAAAGCTCAGATAATGCGGTACGGGTATGCCGTCGAGTACGACTATAGTCCGCCTGATCAACTTCGCCCGACGCTTGAAACCAAGTTTATCAAGGGCTTGTATTTTGCTGGACAGATCAATGGTACAACCGGCTATGAAGAAGCCGGGGCTCAAGGACTGATCGCCGGGGCTAATGCTGCCTTAAAGCTGGCTAAGAAAAATTCACTCGTTATTGAACGTAGCCAAGGTTATATCGGTGTGTTGATTGATGATTTAGTTACTTGTGGTGTGGATGAGCCTTATCGCATGTTCACTAGCCGGGCTGAATATCGTTTGTTACTTCGGCAGGATAATGCTGATCGTCGTTTAACTAAGCTGGGATTTGAGCACGGTCTGGTTTCACAGGAACGATTTGACCGTCTTACGAAGAAAGAGAGCCAGGTTGAAAAAGCGCTGACGTTGTTGGAATCAAAGCATTTGGGGCAAGCAACCCTAACGAAGCATTTACGTCGTCCAGAGACCACCTGGGACGAAATTATAGAGCATTTGCCGGAGTTGAGTGAATTATCTCCCGACGTGGTTCAGCAAGTGACCTATGACGTCAAATACTCGGGCTATATTGCCCGACAGCAAATGGAGATAGATCGCCAGAGTCGTCTTGCCGAAAAACCAATCCCTGATAATTTTGATTACGATGCCATCGGACATTTGCGTACAGAGGCGCGGCAGAAATTGTCAACCATACGCCCGGCCACTGTCGCACAAGCTTCTAGGATTAGCGGTATTACGCCGGCAGACATGGCGTTGGTAACGGCTTATCTACAAAACCGTTCTTAAAAGTCAAGCCAACGATTGTCTGAATCGGAACTGGCCTGCACTCGTTCGATAAACCGTACACCCTCGAGACCGTCGTAGACATTCGGGTAGAGTGTGTTAATTCCTGGATTGAATCCAGTGGCGATGTTTTTTGCCATGTCATCAAAAGTCGCTCGATAGATATTAGCAAAAGCTTCATAGAATCCTTCCGGATGTCCACCCGGAATTCGCGTGGATGCTTTGGCTAGCTCGTGCATATAGTCGCCAGCAGGGTGTCGATGCATGATTTCGGTGGATGCTCCCTGACGCCGAAGAACAAGTTGGTTAGGGTCCTCCTGCCTCCATTGTAATGAGCCCTTGGTACCGTCGATCTCAAGGGTGAAATCATTTAGCCTTCCGTGACTCATTTGGCTATAAGTGATTAGTCCTAAAGCTCCATTGTCCATTCTCATTTGAATCAAACCGTAATCATCGATAGCACGAGTTGGATGAAATGATTCCGTGGTCGCTGCAATTTTGTTGACAGTTAGTCCGGTCACAAACCTCAGTAAGTTATAGGCATGTGTACCGATATCTCCCAGAGATCCGGAACCGGCTTTGGTCGGGTCAGATTTCCAGACTCCACGAGCAGCGGGAACGGTACTGTCAAAGGTTGTAAGCCAGCCCTGTATATAAGAGGAGCGAATAGCGAGGATGTCTCCGATCTCACCTGCTCCAATGATTTCTCTTGCCTGTCTGACCATCGGGTACCCGGTGTAGTTATGCGTTAAGGCAAAGATCTTACCAGTCTCTTCAACCGTCTTCACTAACTCTCTCGCACTTTCGACCTTGTTGGTCATGGGTTTATCACAGACAACGTGAAAGCCTGCTTTTAATGCGGCCTGAGCAATCTCAGCATGCGTGTGATTGGGAGTGGCTATGCTAACAAAATCGATTCGGTCTTTTTCATCCAGTTTCAATTCACCAGCCAACAACTCCTGGAAGTTACCATACGCCCGGTCTTCCCGGATGCCAAAGAGGGGAGCATATTCCCGGGATCGTTGAGGATCTGAACTCAAGGCCCCTGCACATAGTCGGGAGCGATTGTCGAGTGTGGCGGAGATGGCGTGTACTTTCCCGATGAAGGCAGCTCCACCACCACCAATCAGACCCATGCGAAGTTTGCGATTAATTTCAGGGTTCATCTCGACCACCGTTGATTGAATTTTCTTGGAATCACTCGTTGCTTTAGTTGAATTTTGCGTCGGGGATTAATAATTGTAGCGAATCGAATGCATTGATAATTCCCCAATCTACTCCGCGTAATTGAGTCCTGAAAGAGCTTCGATGTATTGGTGTTGACGTCGATTCTTATATTTTGGCACAATCTGCATCGTTGGGAATTTAGCCAAGATTGGAAAGATTGGTTAATCCAACGAAATACGTTGTTCTTGGAAGCTAAGTGATTTGGATTCGGATAGGACAACTGAGTAACTAAGGTGATAGATAGGAATTGGAAGCAGCAGGGTATTTGAGTAGATTACCTCGCAAGCGTTTCAAACCGATTAGTACAGGAGGGACTTTCCGTGTCACTCTCAGCAAAAACAGTATTTACAACCGGTGAAGCTGCCAAGATCTGTAAGGTTAGTCAGCAGACCATTATTCGTTGTTTTGACAACGGAAGCTTGAAAGGCTTCCGAGTTCCAGGTAGCCGTTTCCGCCGTATTCCACGTGAACAGCTTTTCGCTTTCATGAAGGAAAATGGTATTCCGACGGATGCTTTGGAAAGTGGAGACCGTAAGGTACTAGTTGTAGATGACGATGTTGAACTAGTGGAATTGTTGGTTGATGTCTTTGAACGCGATGGTCGCTTTGAAGTCAAAACGGCAAATAATGGATTTGATGCCGGTATGTTGGTTCGAGAATTTCGTCCGGACTTAGTTGTTCTCGACGTTATGCTTCCGGATATCAATGGTAAAGAAGTATGTGTTCGTGTGAGAAATGACGATACTTTAGAAGCCGTAAAGATTATCTGTATTTCCGGAATGGTGGAACAGGATAAGATCTCCGAACTGACAGCGGCTGGTGCTGATGATTTTATGCACAAGCCATTCACTGTAGATCGCCTCTTAGATCGAGCTTGTGATCTCCTGGAGATGGAACGAGCAGTGGCCAACTAGTTTCCCAGAACTAGTTCCCGGATCTAGTTCGCGAAAAAACAAAAAACGCGCATCGTCCGGTGTGCGTTTTTTTGTTGAGGTTGTTACAGGCAATGGTATGACGACTTGGCCCACAATAAGCGTTCACGAGAAATCTTTGGGGTTACCTGTTTTTAAGGCAACACTTGATCGCCTCGTACGCACGATTATCTGTTTGGATAGAGGAAAACGTGCCGATGAGTATGAAAACCTGCTCCAAACCGATCCATTCTTTACCGTCTGGGTCGCCGCTCAGGCTGCCAGGCGTGGTGTGACTGCCGAATCTGAATCTGCTCTTGCCTCCTGGTTGAATGGAGAAGGGGAACAAGTTCTTGCTGAGTTGGATCCGGACCCAACTGACGAACTGTTCACCCCTGATCCGGAAGAGTCTGCAGCTTATCTTTGTCGTTTAGTAAGCACCGCCGGAGAGGCGGGATATTCGGTTGTTTCATTGGTGTTTGCTGAAACTCCGGAAATTGATTTGGCCAACGACCAGATTGCGGATCAACTAATGAAGAAGATGAATGCAGGTTTGAATTCAGATGGACCTGTTGTATCGTTTGCCGACTGGCAAAAAGTACTTAACTGGGATCAGCGTGATGAATTGTTTGAGCGTCAGCTTCATCACCAGAAGATGTTGGCGATTAAGAATTTTGCCTACGGTGCGAGTCACGAGATCAACAATCCGCTTGCGAATATTACGTCTCGAGCACAGAATCTCGTCAAAGTTGAAGAGGATGTTCATCGTCGGCGGGAATTATCCACGATTGAAACTCAGGCCCATCGCGCGTCATCCATGATTGCCGACCTGATGGTATTTGCTCAGCCGCCTTCTCTTACCTTAGAACCTGTTAGCATCAGGCAACTGGTAACTCAAGCCACACTGGAAATGAGTGAATTCACGGTGCCCCTTGGAATCGAAATGGAGATCGACGATTGTGAAGATGCCATGATTCAGTCGGACGAGAAAGCCTGCCTTGAAATCTTCAAGATTGTGATACAGAACAGTATCGACGCCATGGAAGAAGGTAAGATTTCACTGGCCTGGCAAGTCGATGACACCAGGGTCTTGGTCACGATATCCGATAATGGAACACCCATTCCGGAGCAACAGTTAGCCATCGTTTTTGATCCATTTTTCTCGGGACGCGAAGCAGGCCGGGGGATTGGATTTGGGCTTACTAAAGCCTGGCGTGTCATGCAGTTGCATCACGGCGATATTACCGTCAGTAATCTGGTCGATGGAGTTGCTACCCGGCTGCAGTTTGTAAAGTCACCTTAGTTAGACTGGATTTACTGTGCCAACCCTCGGCGGGCTAGTTCGGCCATCACACCACGAACGATGGCTTCAATGTCGATAACACCGGCCGCTGGATTATTCTGGAAACTGGCTTGCGTTTCCTGCATGAAACCTTCGTCACGAAGCATTTGCTCGAGCTCACGGCTGAGCACTTGTAGTTTGGCTGTGAGCTCAGGTCCTTGAGGTTGACGTCCGGTACCTGTGTTGAATCCACGCAGTTTGATGGCTTCCCGAAATCCTTCAGGAAATTCACTACGATAGATCATCGCATCAAAGAGGCGAAGCAGCCGATACTGAAGATCTCGAGCGAGTTCCCACTGTCCCGTAGATGCTAGCTGGAAGATCTTCCCCGTGATTTCGGGGCAAACTCCACTCGATGCATTCGTTCCACCATCGGCTCCGACCCACATCATTGGTACCAGTACCGGATCCCAGCCTGTCATGAACGAGAAGTCAGGACGGTTGGGACGTACTTTGGAAATCATTCGCATCATCTGAGGAATGTCTCCAGAGGAGTCCTTGATACCAATGACTCGTTCGCAATCATCAGCCAAACGCGCGACAGTGTCGACATCAATCGGTGAAGCGAAGAGTGGAATATTGTACAGCGTCATATCAATGGGAGAATTATCGGCGATCTCCTTGAAATATGTATAAACAGCTTCCGGACCAATTTGGTAATAAAAGGGCGAAACGATAGCCACGGCAGTGGCTCCCAAATCATAATATCTCTCACATGCCCGGATGGTTTCTCGTGTATTTGCTTCTGCTGCTCCAGCCAAAATAGGCACGCGGCCATTGACCTGATCAGCAATAATTTCAATGATTCGCACTCGTTCTTCAGCGGTAAAACGAGTGAATTCTCCTGTAGATCCATTGGGATACAGACCATGTACGCCCTTATCGATTAACCAATCCACATAACGTCGGGTTTCCCCTTCGTTGATGTTTCCGTGGTTGTCCAAACAGACGATATTAGGAGTAAAGATACCGGATAGTTTTGCTTGACTCATGATTGATCGTATTCTGCGTTAGCCTAATTCTCGTAGAGACTGTATGGGTTACCTAACCCATACAGTTTTTCGTAAACCTGAAGAACTATACCTCTCGGCTTTTAGTAGGTTGTAAAAAACTCAAACTTTTATGGTTGGATAAACAGTATCGGTCAGTGAATAAGCAAAATATGATTCAGTTATGACGAATATAACGATCGTTGAACTGGTAGCGTGACCCTAACCATGCTCCGATATATAGGTTACGAACTATTTGAGAATGACGACGTATTCCAACAAATAAGAAAATGATAAATCCAGAACCTCTGCAAAATCGACTACCGAAAACATTTGGTCTACTGATTCTTGGAGCGTATTTTCTTCTTTTTCTGTTTGCCAATGGTTCCACGAAGTCTGATGTCGGAGAAAATTCCATCCATGCTCACCATGTTCCATTTATTCGATTGATTATTCCGGACACTGTGATTTCCGAATGGGCTGAGGATTCGAGTGAGCGAGTGGGAGTACTGGATCGATTTCCACTCCTCTTAAGTAGTTTGATTCTTCTGGTTGCGGTGATGTTAATGGGGCGTACCTGTTTACGCGCCTTCAAATTTCCCGTTAACTCCAAATTGGAACTAAGTGTTTTGTCATTTGGCCTGGGAACGATAACTCTCACGTTATTCACTTTTTTGCTCGGAATTGCCGGCGGATTGCGGTGGTGGTGGGCCTATCTGATTCCTTTGGCAATTTCGGTTTGTCTGGAATGCAACACTCGGGATGGATCCCTACGAGAAGGCAGGGCTTTTAGAGTTCTTAGATCGGTTTTTCATATCCAACAGTTGCATTGGTGGCTGGTCGCTCTGCCGGTCGCAATTATTTTAGCTGGTGCTATGTTACCACCATGGGAATTTGATGTGCGTGAGTATCACCTGCAGGTACCCAAAGAATGGTTCCAATCAGGAACGATCGAGCATCTACCTCACAACACCTATGCCGCCATGCCTTTGGGCGCAGAATTGATTACCGTCGTACCAATGGCATGGGCGCAGTTGTTCTCAACTTCCGATGGCTGGTGGCATGGAGCGATGATCGGCAAGACATTTTTAAGCTTCTATGCTTTGTTTGCTGGAATGGCAGCCTGGGCACTTGCGAGTCGCCTCATCGCTCGCTCCCCTAAAGCGTTTGAGTCTATGGCTTTAGGCAAGGAAGGACTGGTGGCGACCGTCCTTGTGCTGACATGTCCCTGGATTGGCTATATCAGTATGACAGGACTGAACGAAGTTGCTTTAGGATTTTTTCTGTTAAGTGCATTATTGGTAATGCGGATGGCAAATGATACAAGCAACCTTCACCAAAGAGTTGTATTGCTGATTGGTTTGTTAGCGGGTGCAGCAGCGGCCGTAAAATATACAGGGCTTGTCTTTGTTATCCTACCGGTTGCTATCTGGTTGTTATTCAAGGATAGGCAACGAGTCATCATGACTTTGCTTGCTTTTACTCTGGGGTGTGTGATTACATTTGGCCCCTGGCTTATCAAAAATGCTGTTCATACAGGAAATCCCGTTTACCCATTAATAGGGACAATCTTTGAAACTTCCGGAAGAACAGTCAAACAAGTGGAGCAATGGGAGAACGCCCACAAAGTGCCAGTTTCGGATTCTTACGTTGATGCATTCAGTGAATTTTTATGGCAGGGCTCACGAGTCAGTCCGTTGTTGATAGGTGCTGTATTAATCACATTAGTACTTCATGGGAAGCGACGTGAACTGTGGCCGTACTTCGCATTTGTCATCTATAGTGTTGCCGTTTGGTGGTTTGCAACACATCATCTGCAACGGTTTCTAGTTCCCCTGATACCGTTGTTGGCAGTCTTGGGAGCGGTAGGGTTTTCCACTGCGTTTGAAGAGTATCCTCGATGGAAGAAGGGATGGCTCATGGTACTGGTTGCCTATGCCGTAATGTATTTGGGAGCCGGTATGGAAACAGACTCGCGTTTTCTGGTGAAGCTCGAAACACTACGGCGTGGTCCAGTCCTTAAAGAAAGTGATACCACGACGCTACGTGTTCATCGTTATCTGAACCAACAGCTAGGTTCCGAGGGGCGTGTTGTGTTGGTAGGTGATGCGGAGCCTTTTGACTTGGAAATGCAGGTTTATTACAACTCCTGTTTTGATGATTCGATACTAGCAGATTGGCTCTTTGGACAATCAACTCAACAGCAACTCGCTATCTTGTCAGACAATAAAATTGACTTTGTGTATGTCAGTTGGGAAGAACTCGATCGGTATCAGGCTAGCTATGGTTATGATGAAAGAGTAAATCGGGGTTGGATCAACGAACTGCTAGAGAACGGGATTCTGTTTGAAGATCGTAACGTAGAGATTCCGATGAACCAGGGCCAGCTTTTCCGAGTTTCCAATTAACGGATTGAGTTCCCATGTTAGTTCGATTTCTTCTCGCCAATATGATTAAGTCCCAGGCTCAGGGAGCGGTACGCAATAAGGTCGAAGAAGTTGTTAGCGATCAAGTGCGAAATCTCGAGGAAATGAAGCAGGGGCGGGAAATGCCGCCTTGCGATGTAGCTCTGGTCTTTGCCAATCACTTGGAGGCAACGGGTGTACTGGATCAGATGGAGAATGTCGTAAGCACGCAGTGTGCTAGTTTTGTCGAGCATGCAGGTCAGTGGAAAGGCCGGGATGTGGTGGTAATCGAAGCAGGGGAAACCTGGCGTCAGATTGCAAAATCCGTTACTGATCTGATTAATATGCACCGACCTAACTGGGTCGTATCAGCCGGATTTGCTTCGTCCCTCTCGAAGTCAGTTCGGAAAGGGATGATCGTCATGCCGTCGGTCGTTCGGGATACGAAGGGCCGTACGCTTGATGTTGGTTTGAATATGAAGAGCGATACGCCACAACGAGGGTTGTATACGGGGGATTTGGTTTCAACGCCGGATTTGCTTGAGACGCCTGCGAAACGTAAGCAACTGGCAAAAGAGTTTGATGTGCAAGTGGCTGATATGGAATCAGCGGTGGTGGCTGAAATTTGTCGACAGGCCACCCAGCGTTGTATGGCTATACGAGTAGTTGCAGAAGATTTGGAAGAGAAGCCGCCGGAGTTGTTAAGTCGGATTATGAAGCAAGGTTCGGTCGCTGGAAAGTTTGGAGCATTGTCAAAGGGGCTGTTCACTCAGGCCTCACAATTGAAAGAGATGTGGGATTTAAAGAATGAGGCTTATAAAACCTCGGAGCGTTTAGCGGATTTTCTGGCAGGAGTTGTCCGGCAATTGCGATTATAAATGGCGGTGGCTAGCAGAGAAGAATTTCGGTCAAGCTGGACACAGGTTAATACCTAAGCCATATTAAAACCAAATCGGAATGAAGTTTTAACTCTGGTGAGAGTCAGGCTTTGTGACTTACCTTGAGAAAGTAATAATATGAAAATAATCCTGGCCGCTCCCCGTGGCTTTTGTGCGGGGGTCAATATGGCAATTGAGTGCCTGGATTTGTCGATTAAGACGCTGGGGCCTCCGGTCTATGTTTACCATGAGATTGTGCACAACAAATATGTTGTAGAAACATTTCAGGGAAAAGGAGCAATCTTTGTTGATAGTCTGGAAGATGTGCCCTTCGGTTCAAATCTCCTCTTTTCAGCTCATGGAATTTCACCTCAGATTCGGGAACAAGCTCGTGAGCGTGATTTGTACGCCATTGATGCTACGTGCCCGCTCGTCACGAAAGTTCATCTTGAAGCGGTTAGGTATGCGAAAGAAGGATTTACAATTCTGTTGATTGGTCATGAAGGTCATGATGAGGTGATTGGCACCATGGGGGAAGCGCCCACATCGATGATTCTTGTAGAGAATGAAGAGGATGTCGATCGTATCCAAGTTGCGGATGAATCTAAAGTTGCCTATTTGACTCAGACAACTCTTAGCGTCGATGATGCGAATCGGATTATCGATAAAATTCGTGAGCGATTTCCTGAAGTGAAGTCACCTCCCAAGGGAGACATATGTTATGCCACTCAGAATCGTCAGGAGGCGGTGCGCATTATTGCTGACGATGTCCAGCTCGTTCTCGTGGTTGGCAGCCAGAACAGTTCCAATAGCCAGCGATTGAAAGAAATTGCCATTGAACAAGGTAAACGGGCCTACCTAATTGATGGAGTGGAAGATATCGACGATCAATGGTTTGATTCCGTCGAGACGCTGATGATCACTGCTGGTGCAAGTGCCCCTGAAAATCTGGTTCAGGATTGCATCGAATACATCCGAAAGAATTTTGGAGCAGAACTTGAGTCACGAGTGATCCGTGAGGAAAAAGTCCACTTCAATTTGCCGAAAGAGCTCAAAGCTCTACTTTAGTTCTGCGATTCGCAAATTGCGAAAGCTAAGATTTGTTGTCGGATCATGCCCCTGAATCATAATTGATCCAGCTTCCGTCCGGAGGCCTCGTCGTGGATTCTCGTCAATGTTACGTTCGTCATACCAGTCACTGACTTGATACCCGTTGACCCAAACGGCGATATGATTAGCGGACATGACGATTGTTTTATGGAACCATTCATTATCCTTAGCAACGATTCGTCGAGCGTCCTGCCGCCGGAAGATTCCTCCGGTACCACAGTCATCAGGAGTAAGGGGGTTTCCATTTTTCATTCCATTCTGGATCTGGCTTTCGTAACCCATCATGACATCCCCGGGGATGCAACGAAGGAAGATGCCGGAATTTAATGCCTCGGCATAGCTGATGCATTCAAGTTGTAGTACAAAGTCCGCATAGTGCCCCTCGGTCTCAAGCTGACCTCGACCATTAACTACATTTAATTCCCCGTCTTCGGTGACAGAGAATGTACTGTCCATTTCAGGATATTCGATCCAGCCGGTTAAATCGGTTCCGTTGAAGATGGGCTCTAAACTAAGTGGGAGTAGTATAATATTTCGGAATGCGACCTTTCCGGAATTCAGTTGTAGACCGATGAACCCACGTGGGATTGGATTTTCATCGATATAGTCGAGCACAAGATTGCCATCGATGATTGCTTTGACTTGATTGCCCATTACGGTGATTTCGGCAGTTTGCCATTCACCGGAGGTCGGAGCATTTTCAACCTT
>PAAT01000120.1 GCA_002698965.1 Rhodopirellula sp.
CAACGCAATCAAATGGCTCCCAATCTGGTCGCGAGCATGTCGCACATCCGAGAGTACCTGGAACAACAACTGGGAAATCAACGCCGGGACAGAAAATACCGAACCCGCAAAAAAAACCAGCCACTTATTACAAGTGGCTGGCGTGGCGAGTTCATTCTTCAACTTGTTGAAGATGTATTAAGCGGAAAACTAGTAGCCCACGTTGCTAACCCCACGTCAGATCAACCGTTGTCTTTTGTCCCCCACTCAGCGATTGACCCCTCTTCCAAATCTGATGAATCCTCACAGTAACCACATCCCCCACGAATTAAAGATGTGAGCACTGTTGATGATGAGCATCTTTCAGTTTTGAAAGAGATGCGTCCCAGACTACCTGACTTTCCGCATTAACTCTACTAAACTCTCCTCTGTTATTGGCCCGCACCGTCGGCCGTCAAAATCACAGGACCGTCACCTGAGGATTGCTCCGCACTGTGAAACCATGTCATCTCTTCCTGAACCAAGGCTGTCTCCGGATCAGAACTCTTTACAACGGCACGGAATTTATGACGACCTGCTTTGCTTGCCTGGGCGTAGACTTTCAACACAATTTCTTCACCCGGGCCCAAAGAATCAATTGGATTAAAGACTGCCTGCCCCGGAAGCAACTCAGCACGCCGACCTTCAGTTTTCACGGGTTCAACACCGTATCCGAATTGCCCTACAACGTCGATATTTGTGGCAACCTTAGTTCCTCGATTTACAACTTTGATTTCATAAACGGCTAGCTCATCCAGCATCTTTGGTCCCGGAGGATCATTGACGATAAGTTTAAGGTCAGCAACACCGGTGACGGCCGTTCTAAACTGGCCCGTGCGACTCTCGGCAGCCGCTGCTTCCACTCGGACTGACAATTGGTTTTGTCCGTCCTGCATCAACACACAACTAAATTCAAATGCTCGGGTTGAGGCTGGCGCGACAGAACCGATCTTCCATGAAAGATTTCGACGCCCTGTCTGTAATTTATCGTTACCATCTGTATATTTCGCTTCAGGAGGCAAGACAGCCGAGACAACAACATCTTTGGCTGTAGTGTCACCCGTGTTCGCAATTTCAATGCGATAAGTTACCGGATTTCCAGCAAACTTCTTCGCCGGACCATCCACGGTTACAGCCAACTCCGGACGCCTGATCTGAATATCCAGAGATTTCTTATCATGCTCAAATCCACTAACAGAGACTGATGCTTGGATTGGCATAGAGCCAGGCTGTTCAGCGGTTAACTCCAATTCAACAACCTTACTGGCCCCTACCGGAAGAAGCCCTATACTTTGACCTCGTTCGATTCCGGGGCTAATCTTCAAGACAACATCTTCCGCGTCTCCATTACCGGTATTGGATACCCGAACAACTACGATTTCAGTGTCTCCGTATGTCATCACTTCCGGACCGTCTATTGATAACTGCAATTCCGGCTGAGTAACATCGACTTGATTTACAATGGTTTGCGGCTGAATGGTCCATTTGATATCCATTGAGAATGGACGGTTTTTCTCTGGCGCGAGTTTGATTCTCCAGCTAGCCGTCTTACCTGATTGCAAACTACCAACCGTCCACTGTAATTGAACACCGTCCGTGGTTGGAAGCTGATCCACTTCCCCCAGATCACTTGTCAGAGACGCAATCTCAACCCATTCCGGAATGTGAGTTACAAGAAACAGGTCTTCTGCAATTGCTGTCCCATTGTTAGTAGCCGTGATAACATATTCGCCGGTCTCACCCACTCGGACCACCGTTGGCCCCTGAGAGGACACCGTGACTGCCGGCGCCTGTACATTGATTTTCTGAATTCCGCCATTGACCGTTGCTTCTTCACCATCAAACGTTGGCACCACATCATCTGTCGCCGGAGCGGATAATATGCGCCCTTCATTCGAAAACACCTGAAATTCCAGTCCTTCAGAATCTGGAGCGACGACCGGAGCATTTGGTTGCGGAGCTTCGATATCCGTTCCAGATGAAACAGGAAAGGCGTCTGTAGTCGATTCCTCGGCAGGCACAAAAATATCAGGTGTGTCCGTCGATGTGCCAACTTCAAGCTCCGTCGGTGGAGTAAATAACATCGGCTCTTCTGGTACGACCTCAGTTAAGCCCGAGTCACTTCCAACAGACTCGGGTAGTAACAGCTCTGCTGCTGTATCCGGAGTGGTAACTGTAAGAACCGAAGTCGTTTCTTCAACCACGACTTCCGCCGCAGCCCCAGCTTCTTTTTCCGCAAGGATAATCGGACTTCCTGTTTGAGAAACCTGAATTTGAGGCGGAGTAGGGGCCGTTGTTGTCGGAACATCGTCCGCATTGCCAAACGTAGCCAGTAATCCAACCATTAACAGGAATGCACCAGCAATCGTGAGTTTCCGTGTCATGATAAACACCTATAATATTTTGAGTGTGGGGGTTTTTGTGAGCCTTGACGACTAACTGATTCACGAGGAATCGTTACGTCCAATCGGCAGGCAACCCGCACTTCGCCAACGATAATCGACAAAATCCAGAGAATGCTAAAATAGGTAAAACAACATGAGTGAAAACACAAGGCGTCAACAGATCGAAGCAATGCTACAAGAAGAGCCGAACGATACATTCCTGCAATATGCGTTGGCCATGGAACTTGACAAAGAAGGATTGCATGACGAGAGCTTGGAATGGCTCGAGCGATTAACCCAATCCTCACCTCCCTATGTCCCGGCTTTCTTTATGGCGGGACAACAACTAGCCCGTCTTGATCGACTCGAACAAGCACAAAATTGGCTTACTCGGGGGATTGAACAAGCTCAACAACAGGGGAATCTACATGCAGCCGGTGAAATGTCCGAATTTTTGGGGACGATCTCAAACTAGAGAATTATTTGACTCAACGACAAAGTCAGAACCGTCGCGCAGCCGAGACGACAGCTTGTACCGTGCGTCCCACGAACTGTAGGCACAGAGGAAACCCTTCCACAGATAAGCTCTGGGGAACTGATAACGCCGGCAAACCTAAGAAACTCCATGGCGAATTGAATAGTGGATTTCCAGTTGTTTCCATCCCGGGAGGTGAAGAAGTCGTTGCCGGCATCACCAACACCTGATCTTTTCTTAACCACGTACTCACAGCTTGCCGTTGTATTTTCTGATAATCCAGTGCTGCCTCATAATCTTCATCAGATTGTTTTCGGCCCCACTCAATTTGAGATGCCATATGCTTGCGATAGCCATCACGATACTCATCAAATTCGAGTGCATGAACATCTGCTGCATCACCTGCCATTAGTCGTTTATGCATCGTCGTCAATTCTACAAAGTCCACTGGGCAGTCAACCGTATCCAAGCGTCCCGCCACCAGGTCAATCATCTCATTCACTTCCACCTCACCCTGACTGAAGAACCCATCCATCCTAAGAACATCAACATCAATAGACGGTATTCGTTCGGAGGGTAAATTCCGTAAGGCCTGATAGCAAATCACTGCATCATCTACCGTATTTGTGATGGGGCCCATATGATCCAAATTTCGGCTTAAAGGCACAACTCCCATGGTAGAAACTTCACCAAAAGCGGGTTTCAAGCCGACGACCCCACAATAGCTAGCTGGCCGATTGATCGAGCCTCCTGTCTGGCTACCAATGGCTGCAATACACATCCCTGCCGCCACAGCCGCTGCGGAACCACTGCTGGAACCTCCAGGGGTTCTACCCGGAGCAGCTGGATTGCGAGTCGCAGACGGATCAAAACCGGCAAATTGGGTTGTAACCGTCTTCCCTAACACAATGGCTCCTGCATCGAGCAAATTCTGAACCAATTGAGCATGCTTCTTACACGGTTCGGTTCGCCAATCAGTACCAGCCAGAGTAGGGTAACCAGCAACATCGATTATATCTTTTATGCCTAGAGGGATTCCATGTAGCAATCCACGATCCCGCCCCNTATCGATTTCTGATTGGAGGCGTTGGGCCTCATTCAATGCATGANCCTTATCGACGGAGACCCAGGCCCCAATTTCTGAATCGACTTCATCAATNCGATCNAGACAAATTGTCACTAAATCNGAAATCGTCAATTGTTTAGNACGAATTCGCAGTGCCAATTCAGCAATACTTGGGACATTCATAGAATTTACTAANGAGACTCAATGGCAAGCGTTTACAAGTGCACAGGTAGAGCAACCGCCCTCACCACAATTACCGGCAACAGCTTCCGTGCCACAATCGGGGCCACAACCGGCCACCACGGCTTCAGCGAATCTAGAGAATTGTACTTTGGAATCATAACGAACCGCCAATTCAGCCGTTAACTCTTCAAGCTTTGGGGAAACATCGCCCAGAAAGTAGAAATACAGCGAACTGCCATCAAACAACTGTTCGACATCCAGCAAGACATTACTTATCCGTTCCGACTCGAGCAGTGCGCAGCAGGCAGCAAATGCCTCATTGCGATTCTGATCCAGCCGGGCTATCAAGAGATCATCTTCGATCGTTACCTGTCGTAGGACTTCTCCGTCACATTCCTGACCGGCAACCGATTCTACGTTCGCCAAAACTTCTCCCATCTCGAGACCACGCACCGTACGACACACGACACGAATATGGCGTTCGAATAAAACAGGATCCACTGCCGTAAATCTGCCAACGCTGCCCATAGCGCCAACGCGAACTAAGTACTGTGGAAAAGCAGACATATACCAACTTGCAGCTAAATGAAGTTACGAAAAGAATGCTTTATAATAGCATTAACCGTAGGGTACCGTAAAACGAACCCTGTTTTGCATCACCGTGGTCTTGCAGCAAATCGGGGAAACCATCATTATTTGTAGGATAACCACCGCATCATTCAACAACGATATGTGAACATGGCAACAACAGACATTCCCCCAACTGCAACCATCACTTCCTGGGACGATTTGGCTGAGTCCGTACTAAACGGTCATCAAGTCACTCGCGAAGAGGCAGAAGCAATACTCCGCTGCGACGATGACCAACTGCTCACCCTGCTGTCAGCAGCCTTCAAGATTCGCAGTAGATACTTTGGTAAGACTGTCCAGCTTTACTTTCTCATGAACGCCAAAAGTGGCTTATGTCCTGAAGATTGCTCGTACTGCTCGCAATCCAAAGTATCAGATGCCGAGATTCCAAAATACAACATTCTCAGTCGAGCCAACCTTATGGAAGGTGCAAGGATCGCTGCCGAGCGTAATGCAAAGACTTACTGCATCGTCATTTCTGCTCGCGGACCAAGTGAACGGGAAATGAAAGCTGTCGAAACTATTGTTCCTGAAATTAAAGCCGAGCACGATCTGAAGATCTGCGCTTGTCTGGGACTGCTTGATGATGAACAGGCAGCTAGACTCAAAGCCGCCGGAATCGATCGTGTAAATCACAATCTCAACACCAGTGAATCACATTACGGCGAGATTTGCTCAACCCACACTTACAAAGATCGAATGGATACTTTGCATTCGGTCCGCAACGCGGGAATGGAAATTTGCAGCGGTGGAATTATTGGAATGGGTGAACAGGATGCTGATGTTGTGGACATGGCTCTTTCGCTACGCGAAGTTGAAGCTGAGTCAATACCTCTCAACTTCTTGAATGCTATCGACGGCACTCCACTGGAGGGCATCAATACACTAACACCTCAATACTGCCTTAAAGCGTTGGCGATGTACCGTTTCGTAAATCCCGATAAAGAACTTCGAATTGCCGGCGGCCGGGAAATCCACCTTGGCAGCCTTCAACCCCTTGGACTTTATGCCGCCAACTCACTTTTCGTTGGTGACTATCTTACTACTCAAGGTCAGGCCCCCGAAGAAGACTACAAGATGATCAAAGAATTAGGATTTGAGGTCACTCGCAATATCGACTAATATCCGATCTTCAATTCCAATAAAAGACCTCGCCACAGAAGTCTGCTGCGAGGTCTTTTATTGATGTTTTCGTTGCTCAATGATTAGAGATTAGAAATCTTCAACAATTTACCTGAAGTTCCCTCCCCTGAACCAATGACGGTAACATAAACGTTTCCGTCTGCGTCGACAGCAATCGCAGTTGGCTTATCCAATTCTAGAATTTTCGTCACATCAAGCGACTGTTTCTTCTTCGTATACTTAGCGGTAATCTGAAACAATCCACCTCCACTGGGATCTGACCAGGAGAAGTCCGTTGCCAGCAATTTACCTTTGGGGGCGTAAGCCAAACCTGTAATGTCACTCAAGCCCGTCTCAAAATTAGCTAGTTTCGAACCATCTTTAGGGTCGTAAAACGTCAACAAACCATCACCTGGCAATGAAATTTCCCCCATCTGACCAACGGCCAAAGAACCATCCGGTGCAACAGTAATTGCAACAGGTGCATCTACTTCTGTCAGCTCTTTCGTGGCAATTGCTCGCATGAACGGCCCCACTTTAGCACCCTTGACACCCGCTCGAGAGATCCACCCCTTGGTATCGTCTCCGTTACAAGTAACGAACAGAGCGTCGCCTGTGAACGCAACACCGTAAAAATTGCCCTCACCGGCCAGTTTATCTGTCGCTGGCAACTCCAATGCCGATACATCATCATCGTCGGCTTTCAATGCTGCTTCGCCAGCAGCGGGAACATTGTAAACACGTAGTTTATCCTTAGCGTCGGGGTATCCACCGCCACCGACAGCCAGCACATTCTCTTCAATAAATGCCAAGCCAAGTGGCCCGATTGGATAAACAGGCCCCTTCCCGTATTTATCAATCGGGAAGTCAACGATTACATTTTCAATCTCACCGTCCACGATGCGAACCACCCGCCCCGCAGCACTATCTGCCACAAACACATGTCCTGTACCGGGCTGAATAGCTACCCCGCAAGGTACATTCAATCCTTCTGCAACGGTCTCGACTGTTGGCTCAGCCAGCGACACACTGGTCACTGCCCAAAATAGCACAGCTGTTGTCATTGCTGTAAATCGTTTCATTTTCATCTCCTCGAAGTATTTTCTGTCCAACCCTGAATGGTTGGTCGGTTGTGTATTTATATTTTAGTTTTGATAATTAGGGTAGTTCCGGTGGATCCACATGTGGATACTTGGCACTCTTTAGGCCTTCTTTCATGAAGATCACCAAATCTTCGACATCCTGCTCGGTCAATTTCAGTGGCTTCATTTCTTCGTCCAACTGAGCGTTCTTCACGCCCCCCTTATTATAGAAATCTACCACCTCTTTCAATGTCTTGATACTTCCATCATGCATATATGGCGCGGATGTGTGAATGTCACGCAGTGGGGGAGTCTTAAAGCGTCCCTTGTCCCCCTCCAGTTTTGTCACTTCAAAGCGTCCCAGGTCAGGATTCTCTTTGTCATACCCCACTCCCAGATTATGGAAAGCCAGATCTGTAAAGCTATGTCCTTTATGACAGGCACTACATTTCGCTTTATTGAAAAACAGGTCCATTCCTCGTTTGGCCGCCGGCGAGAGAACGGATTCATCACCAGCTTTGAACTGATCGTAGGGTGCATTACCGGACAACACTGTTCGTTCAAAAGAAGCGATCGCCTTAGCGATACCATCAGCGGTGACATCAGACTTAAAGACCTTGCGGAACTGTTTCTTATACCCGGGAATTGCGTTTAAGCGTGCAACCGCCTGATCAATTGGAAGATTCATTTCGATGGGATTGGCAATCGGACCCAAGGCCTGACCTTCAAGTCCTTTCGCTCGGCCATCCCAAAACTGCAGTGGAAAATATGCGGAGTTGATAATAGTTGGAGCACTTCGTCCACCCATTTGGCCATCTACACCTGTTGCGAATGCCGCATCGTTGGACCATCCTTTACCAGGATCATGGCAAGAAGCACAGCTGACCGTATTGTCACTGGAGAGACGTTTATCGAAGTATAGCTGTTTACCGAGCTCAATCTTCGGCTTTGTGAGTGGATTGTCAGCTGGAACCTTAAATGCATCTAGTCCCAATGGTAATTGCACAACACTTTTTTCTTTAGCACCAACGGTTTCTAAATTTGATAAGAAAACTACTCCTGCTACCAACCCCACACTAATGGAGGCTAACCATTTCAACGGCGAATTTTCCATGATATCCCTTCCCCTTCATTCCAACTATTGATTAGACCAGTCCGACACGAGCTTCCACCTATTTGACTACCCGAACAAAGTACAGTCAAGCAAATCTAAAAACACCTAGCAACCAGATTCGCTATTGGATTCAGAAGTTTCGACGAGCCTCTTCAAAGGCAGTAATTTTATCCTCGTGCTCAAGCGTTAGTGCAATATCATCGAGACCGTTTAGAAGGCAATGTCGACGAAAACTATCCACTTCAAATGAAATCTCCAGACCTCCTTCACCGGTAATTACCTGATTCTCTAAATCAACCGTGAGTTCAGTACGGCAAGTACTGGAATGAGCGAAAAGTTGCTCAATCGTCTCCTCGGGAAGAACAATGGGCAACATGCCATTCTTAAAGCTGTTATTAAAAAAAATATCTGCAAAGCTAGGAGCAATAACACAACGAATTCCATAGTCCGTTAAAGCCCAGACAGCATGTTCTCGTGAAGAACCACTTCCAAAATTCCTTTTGGCCAGCAAGATACTCGCATCGGCAGCCTCAGGCTGGTTCAGTTCAAACTCTACATTATCTGAACCATCATCATTAAATCGCCAGTCATAAAACAAAAACTGACCGAAACCTGTTCGTTCAATCCGTTTCAGAAACTGTTTTGGAATAATTTGATCGGTATCAACATTGGCCCGGTCCATGGCACCAACTACACCACTGTGTACAGTAAAAGCTTCCATCAAATGGTAACCCCTCTTATTATTCAAGCCTGCAACGCAGCGGGCTTCGGATTGTTTAGCCTTGAAAGTTCCAGTCTCGAACATCTACAAACGAACCTCGAACTGCCGCCGCAGCAGCCATCGCCGGAGAGACAAGGTGAGTGCGTCCCCCTTTACCCTGACGACCTTCGAAGTTTCGGTTACTTGTTGAAGCACAACGCTCTCCAGGTTCCAATTTGTCTGGATTCATCGCAAGACACATGCTGCAGCCTGCTTCACGCCACTCAAAGCCCGCTTCAGTGAAAATACGATCCAACCCCTCCTTTTCGGCCTGTCGCTTCACAACACCACTGCCTGGAACAACCATTGCATGAACAGAGTCTGAAACCTTGTAGCCCTTAGCAACAGCAGCTGCTGCTCGAAGATCTTCGATTCTTGAATTGGTACAAGATCCAATAAAGACTCGCTCAACGCCAAAGTCAGTTAATTTCCTACCCGCTTGTAATCCCATGTACTCCAAAGCTCGAGCGGTAGTTTTCTGATCTACTTCATCATCAAAATCAGCAGGACCGGGAATTGGAGCCGTCACGGAGATCACCTGCCCGGGATTTGTCCCCCAGGTAACCTGCGGCTGAATATCGGCTCCGTTGTAAATTTTGCTGACATCGTAAACGGCACCGTCATCGGATGGCAACTGCCGCCATCGTTCAGCGGCCGCTTCGAAATCCTGAGGAGCAAATTTGCGTCCACGAATGTATTCGATCGTCTTTTCATCGGGCGCGATCAAACCAGCACGCGCGCCTGCTTCGATAGACATATTGCAAACAGTCATCCTCTCTTC
>PAAT01000121.1 GCA_002698965.1 Rhodopirellula sp.
TTGGATCGTCGACATTTTGGAATCCATCCACCGAATCCGGCGTCATATCATAGATGGGTTGCCGCGACGAACTTGCCAAGATTAGCTCGTCAGTAGGATCTTTATCGACAACACCAAACGCAAGTTCCGTCATATTTGCCGGCAATTCGCCAACGTCTGCCACAAATCCACGAACCACCTGCTGAGTTTCGACACGGTCAATGATCGCTTTTTTCAGCTCAGCAGCCTGATTTTTCGCACGCTCATATCGATATTGATCCTGACTGGAATCGAGAGTCTCCGTCAAAGAGACTGCGCTAAAAGCCAGCACGGACATAATGAAAACAACCAGCATTAATTCCAGTAGGGTAAACCCACTGGTTTTTCTATTGCCGTATTGACACCTTAAACTTCGAAACATTCGTAGAATTCTATTCGTCTAAATAAACAAGTTCGTCATCCGATGAAGCATTTCCACCTTCATAAGTACGGTCAGATCCCATACCAACTAACCAAACTGCTGAGGCGGTCTGAAAGTACATGTAAGGTCTTCCAAAGTCCCCAAAAGCTGTGCCGTATAAACCCGTAGAATTATCCTTGGCACCGAATTGTCTAACCGGGAAATTGGAGGTTTCCCCGATAAATGGGTCGCACAACAAGACTAAATCCGTCACTCGCGGCGTCCCGCCAGCATTCCAGCTGGAGTTTGTCCAATTATTCGGCGTATGAGCATCGGCAACCGGATCATATTCTTCGGCATCACCTACGAGGAGGCTGACAACACCATCCTTTATATAGGGGCCTCGCCACCCACGCCCTGCTTGAATATTGAACGATTCCAACGCATGTCCAGTCGATTTCAAGGGGCTTTCAGCAAGCACTAGTTGATAAAAATTTGCCGGATGATGAAACCATGCCGTGCGTTCGGCAGCCGATTTATCGGACAGGAAAGAAGGCCAATGATCATTATTGGCCGGATCAATCTTGCCCGGTCCCCCAGGACTTTCTAAAGCAAACGGACCTTGCTTCGGATAATAGCCGGTATCACGCCGGAATTGCTTTAGCGCTTTATACACAGTACTGGATTCGTAATCCGAAAGATCCTCAGCGATCTTCGAACGAATACCCATCATTGAATAAATGATGGCACCACCCACAATCGCCAAAATAGAAACCACCATCAGAACCTCAAGCAAGGTAAAACCTTGGCTTAGCTTACGACGAAGTCGGGTTTTATAGCGATTTTGGAAGTCCATACCTAATATTACACCGCAGAATAGTAGTAACCGCAATCAATTTGCATTTAAACAGAAGAAAGCGTGCGCCCGGCATAAAGCCGAACGCACACTCTTCGCCGTATATATCTACATCCACTAATGACTATGGTTTTTGGCCAGTAGCTTCTGCAAATTCTTCATCAAGGAAGTCACCACGTGAGTCAAGAACTGCACGCAACTTCGCTGGGTTCACACTAACATCGATCAAAGCGATGTAGTGGTTGTATTCGTTCTTTGCTACGTTTCCGTAGTAAGGAGCGTGTTGCAAGTTAACAAATACACCTGAACCAATCAGGTTACTTTCATTTCCAAGACCGAGGCAAACGAGCCTAGAAGCGATCGTAGCACCACCACCAATTTTGATGTTGTTGTATCCGTCGGCTCCAGCATTCCAGACATAAACAGAAGGCTGTCCGTCAGCAGTCAGGTCTAATGCAAAACCACGACCACGGTTCTTGTTAGCTCCACGTGGAACTGAAAAAGCGTGTTGGGGAATTGAGATTGCTGATAAAGCACCATAAGTACCAACATCAACATTGCCGACAGCTTTCAATACACCAACGGCACCATCACCATTACCGGCAGTTTCCATGTAACGGATTTTATCGATACCGGAAGCAATCAGAGCAGCTTCTTCATCAGCAGTTAGTGCATCAATGGTACCTTTACCTGCGATTTTATAACCCAGGTTACCAGCTTGAGCCCAATCAGCTCCACCAGTTGCAATGTTATCCGGAATGGTATTATCGTAAGTGTTGCCACTAGGTGTAGCAGCCAACAATGATTCCAGGTTATTTGGAATACCACCTTCGGTTGACTCATATACCAAAAATGCTTCTGTAACAGCAGCGATCGAGTGAGTCGCTGTACCTTTAGCGGCTTTGTCTTCCAAGCCACCATAACTGGTGATGATAGCACCACCGACGATTGCCAACATGGCGACTACCATGAGGACTTCAAGCAGTGTAAAACCTGCTTTTCTCAGTGAACGTTTCATTTTGAAACTCCTAGTAAAATAAATATATCTGCTCATCCATACTTCCGCTTTGATGGCGAGCTAATTGTATGCCTGCCTAAAGGCTTGCCTTTTCGGAGATTCGTTCTCACAAACCAATGGGCCTTATTGAAACTCAGTTTCAATAAGGCCAACTTAATGTCTTAATCTGCCATTTGGAATAGGCTAAAAGACTTTTTTATATAAATTTATGCAAAAAACATGGACTTTATTGAGACGAAGTCTCATTTTGGTGATTTTTCGCTTGAAATGCTGCGATTGTCTCGCTGGATCGCGATAATAAATACCTCCCACTAGATGAATAAATGATCTATTAGCTTTACAATTCAACGCTAACCATTCACATATCACTTAGCAAAGCACATGATTTCTAGAGAAATAGTATTCCCTATTACAATGAAGACGATTCGCACCATTTCCCTGACGATTAGCACTTACACCCTTCTTCTTTGCTCCTACACTCAGGCGGAAGACTGGACACAATGGCTTGGAAACGCTCGTGATGGAGTTTGGCGCGAGTCAAACATCCTGACGACCTTTCCGGAAGATGGCCCAAAACTGCTCTGGAAGAGTCCGATTGGCAGCGGATACTCTGGCCCTTCGATCGCCAACGGCAAAGTCTATGTGATGGATAGAATCCAGGGTGGTGACCCTCGCACTGCAAAAGACTTACATGACGGCAACCCACCCAAGAACTACAACTTCGTTCGTAAACTCATACCAGGCAAAGAACGTATTCTGTGCCTTGACGAAAAAACCGGGAAAGTCCTGTGGTCTCATCAATGGGATTGTCCTTACACCACGGTGGCTGCCTATGCGATCGGTCCCAGAGTAACACCCACGGTAGACGGTGACCGGGTCTATGCACTTGGTGCCGAAGGGCATTTCTTTTGCTTCGATAGTCAAACCGGGGAGATCATTTGGAAACGCGACTTCAAAGACGATTATGAGCTCACGATTCCCGAATGGGGTACCGCAGCACACCCATTGATCGATGGTGACCATGTGATCAGTATTGTCGGCGGCGAAGAATCGACCGTCGTTGCCTTCAACAAGCAGACCGGGGAAGAAGTCTGGAGGGCTCTTACCTCCAAGCAACCCGGATACTGTCCTCCCATCATTTACACAATCAACGGAGTCCGACAACTCATCATCTGGCACGGAGACGGCCTGCAATCAATCGATCCTAAAACAGGTGATCTATTCTGGACCGTCGATGTCATTCCAACCTACGCCATGTCGATAGGACATCCGGTTCTCTATGAAAACAAACTCTACATGATGGCCTGGGCTCGTGTTTCAGCCTGCGTTGAAGTCGCAGACTCTGGGAAAGACGCGAAGCTACTCTGGGCTGGTGACACTCAGAGAGGTATTGGTGGAGTATTCTGCACGGCTGTAATCGATAAAGGCTTTATCTACGCCTGCGGCATCGGCGGACGATACACCTGTGCCAAACTCGAGGATGGCACCAAACAATGGACCACTTATAAGCCATCGACCGGACAACGACCTGCTGCCTGGGGAAACGTGTTCACCATTAAACACCAGGACCGATACTTTCTGGCGAATGATCTGGGTGACCTGATCATCGCTAAATTAAGTCCGGAGGGTTACAAAGAAATCAGCCGTACGAATCTGATCGAACCGACGCACTGGGTAGCTGGTCGAACACTTGTCTGGTCACATCCTGCCTTTGCCAACCGCTGTGTCTACATCCGCAACGATAAAGAGATTCGCTGCTACTATCTGGGTAGTGACCAATAATCGGTTTAAGACTCTGATTTCACTTTCGGCTTTCGCTTGCCATTGAGGATTTCACCGATCAAGGTATGGCGTACGAACAACTGGTAGGTAACAAGTAGAGAGACCGTGATCAAACTGCAAACAACCGTAAACTTCACCCACGGGTGCCAGTCCAACGGTTTAAGCATCTGGATATACAAAACAACCAGCGGCATATGAGCCACATAAAGCCAGTAAGAGGAATCCGAAACATACCGCATCACCTTACTCTCTTTGCTCAGCACCTTACGGAAGAGGCCCATCCAGCCAAATGTCATCAGCCAGACATACGTCACTGACGCAACATTGATGATTAGCCCTTTAAAAGCGGAGGGGGCCATCTCCAGCCATTCCAAAAACCAGACATAGGTCACTGATAGATTCTTGACTAGTACCGCTTTAAAATCGGAGGCTGGTAGGCTCGACATCCAGTCTCTTAGCTCTTGGAAGGCAGAGGGTTCCAAACTAGACCCAATCATACCGGCTATTAGCTTGCACCAAGGCTGTTCTTCAATTGCCACAAACAACCATCCTTCCTGACTACCACAGGCAAGGTACAGCAAAATCGAAAGTGGAATCGTCAACCACCAGAAACGACCAAGCTTCCCTTCTGAGTCATCGGCATCGAAATACCAGGCTCCAAAAAGGAAAAAGATGAAGTAATAAACAAGCATATGTGGCTGAGGGCCCCAGTGTGTTGACGTATCAGGACCGAACTGACTATGCATTACCAAAGTTGGTATCAACGTTAACGGGATTAAGTACAGATAACGCAACTTTGAAAGCACTAACCATTTTGGCATTCGTTTAATACCAACCAGATCACACACCAGGGCGTATACAGCGAAGATTGCGACCAGCCAGACCAGGAACCAAAGGAACCAAAAGTGCCCAAAACCGTGTTGATTAAATAGATTTTGCCAACGCCCCTCTTTGTCTTTATAGTGCTTGGCTTCTTTAACCTGCTGCCAGTACCAATTTTTGAATTGCCCTACCACTCCGGCCTGTTGCTCCCCTCTACGTTCAACTTGATCCCATTCTTCTTTCTCGTACTCCCTGAACTTCCCCCACAATTCATCTTCATCCCAATCACCAAGGACTTCATCCCAATCTTTGAATTGCCCTACAACTACAGCCAGTTGCTTATTCCAAGCCCGTTGCTTCGCAAAACGTTGGTCTTGATCCTCATCTTCTTTCTCATCCTTCTTGAACTTCTCCCAGAATTCATCTTCATCCCAATCACCAAAGATTTCATCGTCAGGAGAACCGGGCCTGGGTTCTATCCCTAGAATTCGTGCAGCCTCATATCGACGTTTCTTTATATCTTTCGGACGAATGTCAACAATATCAAACGCTGCCGCAAGGGTCATAAGACCATCACGAGTCGCTGTATTGAAAGGAGCCGCGGCCACTTCGGCGGCCGTCAAACCTGCTTCATTTTTAATGGATTCATCGACTTTAAACCGCTTAAGTAGTTTTAGCTCCCCATGTCTAGAGAACATGGCCGCCGCATGCAAGGCCGTGCTACCATCTTTACTACGCGCATTGACATCCGCACCATGGTTAAGAAGCATTTCCACAACACCATATTTACCTGTGGCGGCTGCATAGGCCAAAGCGGAGTAACCATGTTCTGCGTTGACGGAATTCGGATTAACACCCGACAAAATCAGTCGTCGAAGACGACCCGTATCATGTGCACGAATTCGTTCAAAGAAATGTTCACCGGCAGGAAGCGTTCCGCTTCCCACCTCGTGAAGCCCGTTACCCATTTCAAGGAAGAATCTCATTTGAGAATCCGTTGAATCATCCAGCCATTCAAGCGGAGATTTTCCTTCGCCATTTTTCAAACGCAAATCCGCTCCACGGTCAAACAGATCAGCAACTCTCTCCCATTCTCCTGTTGCCATTGCCACTTGTAATGGGGTTTCACCTGTTTCCGGATGCAATTGATTAACAACTTCAGGATTGACGGCAAGCCTCCAATGCATCATGCGGCGATCTTGATGACCTGCCGCTTCCCAAATATCCATTTTCCGAGCCACTCGTTCCCGCTCAAAAAAATCAACGATTCCTTCATGTCCAACTTCACGGGCAATCTGCTCAGCCGTTATCCCTGCATTATTCTTCAAATCAACATCAGCACCTCGTACTGCCAATCGTTCGACCAGATCTTGGCGAGGAGTTGGCCCAATCTGACTGACAACCATTAACGGTGTAAAGCCATCGTCATCTTTCTGATTGATATCAGCGCCTTTGTTGAGTAACTCCTCTATCAATCCACGGTCCTGATGCCAGGACGCTTCCATCAGCGTCAGTTCCTGACGATGCTCTTCCCAGAACTTACGGTCGTGCTCCCCGCGCCATTTCTGGACAGCCTCTTCCATCGACTGGATAAAAACAAGGCCTAACATGCAGGGAATAAAGATTCGGGCATAACGATGTTTCAACAAACTGTTGATCCCCCGTTTACGCCAAAGCATCGCAGTAAAAAACCCACTGACGAGAAAGAAAAGAGGCATTCGGAACCCGTGGATGATATTAAACATCAACTGAAAGCTGTCCGAGGTCTTATGAAGCATCCGCGGATCGCCATCATCGGTAATAATCCAACCAGGGACATATCCCAGCCCGACATGCAAAGCGATCCCCAACAACATCGCAATGGCGCGCAGTGCATCGAGGTCATGTCGACGTGCGATATTTCCGGAGGACGTCTTACTCAAAGAATGGTTACCTTCATTGTCTTACTGTCATTTCAAATCAGGGAATGGTCGAAGCAGGTGCTGCTTCCGATAATAATACCCTGATATTCGCAATTTCATTCTCAGCTTCCTGNGGTGCCTTTTCCAGTATATCCAATGGCAGCTTGCCGTTGGCATCAGGCAGCATTCGATCCGCTCCCGCATCCAATAACATCCTTACCCCATCATCGTTGGCAGCCTTGACAGCCCAATGCAAAGGCGTTCCCTTTTGGTCGTTAGCAGCGGGCAAATTCACATTAGCCCCCCGTTCGATCAGGTAAAGTACCGCTTCGTTAGCGAACTCCATGATAGCAATGTGTAATGCCGATCCGCCAAAGGCAGGATCCTCTTTCAAATCAAGGCGGGTATTAACATCCAGATCATCCGACAAATGGAATTCCAATGCCGTTAAATTTCCCTCGCGTGCCGCATCCCAAATCGTCGACTCGGCGTCTGGAAGCATGACCGAGTCTATTCCACTGGCTTGACNCAAAACGATCACCATCATCGCGTGCCGTACATATTCGGCGGTTTGAAGAGCCGTTAATCCATCAAGATTCGTGATTGTCGGATCGGCTCCTTCCGATAGGAGATATTCAGCAATTTCGACTTCGCCGCGAAAAGCCGCAATGTGCAGGGGAGTCGCACCGCGATCATCCTGAGCATTTACATCAATCCCCGACTCCACCGCCAGAATGATTCCTTCGATATTCCCCGAGTGGACAGCACTAAACAGTGACACCGCATCCCCATGAGCGTTTCCGGGAATGAACTCCACTTCCTGATGTGTAAAAGTATCCACAGGCTCACTGCACCCGGCAGTCATACCTAGTATCAACACCATACTGGATAGTAAATTTTTCATCGTTACAAAATTCAGCGGACGCATTATCAAACACACCATCGGTCTTCCTAACCAACTATAACAGTCAAGCCTGAGCTTGAAGATACTGAATCGAAGCGAACACTGGTAATTGTTGGGGGAATCAACTACTGCTAAATTGAATAGCTCTGACCGGAAGAAACTCCCTTTTACCCCATGCTGCCTTAAGACAACCATGACTAAGATTTTCTACACCAAAACAGACGAAGCACCCGCTTTAGCAACTCAATCTTTGCTGCCAATTATCCGAGCTTTTACAAAGTCTTCGGGAGTGGAGCTAATACTGAAAGACATCTCTTTGGCTGGTAGAATTCTTGCCAGCTTCCCTGAGATTCTCACCGAAGAGCAACAGCAAGGGGATGCTCTGGCAGAACTAGGAGCCTTAGCGAAAACACCCGAAGCGAACATCATCAAGCTTCCTAACATCAGTGCTTCGATCCCACAACTGACGGCGGCAATCACCGAGCTACAGGCACACGGCTACAACATTCCTGACTTTCCGGAAGAACCGAAAACGGAAGAGGAAAAAGAAGTACGCCGTCGCTATGCAAAGGTATTGGGAAGTGCTGTCAATCCTGTCCTTCGCGAAGGAAATTCGGATCGGCGAGTAGCCGGACCTGTCAAAGAGTACGCCCGGAACAACCCGCACTCCATGGGCGAGTGGAGTGCCGACTCAAAATCTCATGTTGCCCACATGAGTGAAGGCGACTTTTTCGGCAGTGAACTATCTCATGTCATGGAGAATGCAGATAACGTCAGCATTGAACTTACATCGGCGTCTGGGGAAACGACAGTATTAAAATCCGATCTCCCCCTGGAAGCCGGTGAAGTCATCGACTCGGCGGTCATGAGCAAGAATGCTTTAAGAGCTTTTATCTCGGAAGCGATTGCCGAAGCTAAAGAACAAGACGTCCTGCTTTCATTACACATGAAAGCAACCATGATGAAAGTATCTGACCCTAAGATCTTTGGGCATGTTGTCAGCGTTTTCTATGCCGATGTATTTGAAAAGCATGCGACTGTACTGGACGAATTGGGCGTTGACCCAAATAACGGCATTGGTGACCTCTACAACAAGATTGAAGAGCTGCCGGAAGATCAGCGTACTGAGATCCTTGCTGATATGGAGGCCATTTACGAAAGCCAACCCCGTCTGGCTATGGTGAATTCGGATAAAGGCATCACGAACTTACACGTGCCTAGTGATGTGATTATTGACGCCTCGGTTCCGGCTTGTCTTCGGACTTCGGGACAAATGTGGGGACCTGATGGTCAGTTGCATGACACGAAAGCGATCATCCCGGACCGTTGCTACGCTCGGATGTATCAGGCCGTCTTTGATTTCTGCAAAGCAAACGGAGCGTTTGATGTGCCAACAATGGGTAACGTATCCAACGTTGGCTTGATGGCACGAAAGGCAGAAGAGTACGGCTCACACGACAAAACATTTGAAATGACGCAAGCAGGTACCGTCAGTGTCAAAGATGCTGCCGGGAACCTCCTGATGGAACACTCGGTGGAAGAAGGGGACATCTGGCGTATGTGCCAAACCAAGGATGAGCCGATCCGTGACTGGGTTCGGTTGGCAGTCAGCCGTGCTCGAGCCACAGGATCCAAGGCCATTTTCTGGCTCGACAGCGCACGAGCTCACGATGCTAATTTAATTGCCAAAGTTGAGCAGTATCTTCCGGATCACAATACGGAAGGTTTAGAAATCGAAGTACTGTCCACTGTGGATGCGATGAATGAAACATGCCAACGCTGCAAAGACGGGCTTGATACCATTTCAGTCACCGGAAACGTCTTACGAGATTATCTGACCGATCTTTTCCCTATTCTGGAACTTGGTACCAGTGCAAAAATGCTTTCCATCGTACCTTTACTGAACGGTGGCGGATTATATGAAACTGGTGCCGGAGGTTCGGCTCCAAAGCATGTTCAGCAGTTCACTCAAGAAAATCACCTTCGTTGGGACTCACTGGGTGAATTCCTGGCACTTGGCGTTTCACTCGAGGAGGTTGCCGAAAAAGAATCTAACAGCAAGCTCAAGGTGGTAGCGGAAGCATTAGATAAGGCAACAAGCCAGTACTTACTGAGCAACAAATCTCCTTCACGTAAAGTCAACGAATTAGACAATCGCGGTAGTCATTTCTATCTGGCACTATACTGGGCACAAGCATTGGCAGCTCAGGATTGCTGTGATGACTTAAAAGCTGAATTTGGAGCATTCGCGCAGACATTAACGGACAACGAAGAGACCATTGTCAGTGAATTGAATGCCGTGCAGGGAAATCCAATGGATATCTCCGGATATTACGATCCGTGCGACGACAAAGCTGCCGCGGCGATGCGCCCCAGCGTTACATTCAACGAAGCTATCGCAAGTCTGTCCTAGTTCATCTCAAGTCATTTCTATTCAGGATGGTCGCATGACTCTGCTACCAAAACGTACGCTGGGAAGAACCAATCTTGAAGTCACGCAATTGGGATACGGTAGCATGGGACTGCGTGGTCCCGCCACCTGGGGCGTCCGGGTGGTCGACGACGAAGCAGCTAATGAATTTCTAAATCGAGTACTCGACAAGGGGATTAATTTCATCGACACCTCTCCTGACTACGGAGTCAGTGAAGAGCGTATCGGGCGATTTATCAGTTCCCGTCGAAATGAATACTATTTGGCAACCAAATGTGGTTGTGACTACATTCAACATGAAGATCATCTGGAAGTGCTCCACACCTGGACCAGAGATGTTTTACAACGAAATATAGAAACCAGTCTCGAGCGACTGCAAACTGACTACATTGATCTGCTCCAGTTTCACGGCGGCGATGCTGAAACCATTCAGCAGGCAGGGGTAATCGATACCCTGCTGGAATTCAAAGCTCAGGGACTGATCCGATTCATTGGGTCTTCCAGTTCTTTGCCACATTTACCTGGCATGATTGAACTAGACGTCTTTGATACGATTCAAATGCCCTATTCATGTCTAGCTCCCAGACATCATGATTGGATTACGAAAGCCGCTGAGAGCGGCGCGGGCATTATCATCCGTGGAGGCATTGCCCACGGTGGTCCGGATGCGGAAATCGATCGACCTGCCTTATTTGATGTTTGGACTCAGGCCAACCTAGATGAGCTTTGCGGGGAGAATATGAGTCGAGCTGAGTTAATTTTACGTTACACCATTAGTCACCCACACTTCAATACAACTATTGTCGGGACTTGTGATCCTGAACATCTGGACGAAAACATTCGCAGTCTTTGCAAGGGACCACTCGATTCGTCTCTTTATGACGAGATTACCTCCCGAGTCAAAACAATTTTAGAGGCACCTGAGTCTCGTAAGCCCTAATCCTATTTCAGCTTTTGATTTGCTGCCGCCGGGGTGGGTGTAAGCCTATCAAGCTTTCCGTCACTGGAATTCAATCGTCCTTGTGAGATATTTGTGGTCTGCATACCAAATTGAATACGGTCGATCACCGTCCTGCCATTGCTTAGAACGATCACCTCTCCGCTCTTGGAAAGCTTAAAGTTAGTGTGAAGACCCTCTTTTTCTCCAGACTCATCCGCCCACACAACAAGATACTGTCCTGCTTTGATGACAGCGTCTGTTGGAAATTGCCATTTGGTCAGGTCATCATCACGGTCTGATAAATAAAGTCCTGTCAGCACCACATCTTCGTCACTTGAATTATAGATTTCAATCCAATCTTCAAACTCACCATCCGCATTCTTCACGATACGCTGGTTGGATGCCATGAACTCACTAATCGTCAGCGGGGCATTACGATCACCAAAGGACTGCGTGGAATTCGCATAGGGGGTTAGTTGAATCTCGGAGCTAGCGGAGATGGCTTCATGCTTTAACAAGAAATCCCGCCGTTGCTCGATAAATCCAAACAAGCTGGTAATCACATTCCCTCCTTCACCGGGAGGAGTCGTCGCGGTAATAAACGCGTCCAAAGTAGTGCGTTTGCGAGTATCCATTGCG
>PAAT01000122.1 GCA_002698965.1 Rhodopirellula sp.
TTCATCATGCCTAATGTTGAACTGCAAGCTCGCGTTAAAGAGCAGTCTGCTGCTGTCAAGGCAGCCAAGCTGAAGTATCGCGGCGTTACCTACATTAAATCTGGCAAGTAGACTTTTGGGGAGGTGCAATTCCTCCCCTGCCTATTGGCGTTGGCCCGTACGCGGACACCCTTCGCCGTCTAGACGGTGGGATAGACCACAAAAATTTGGTAAAAAAATTCTGATCGATCAGAGAGTAAACAACACACTTTTATTCTCTAATAATGGCACAACAAAATAGCGCCGAGCCGTTGGCGGATCTTACATCCCCAGGTGCTCTTAATGGTGCGATCTCAACTACTGCTGAGCGTCGCGCCCTATACCTGAAGCTCTTCTCTGGTGAGATGTTTAAGGGCTTCCAGAACAACACGATCGCTCGTGACCTGATTATGAAGCGCACCCTCAAGGGTGGCAAGAGTCTTCAGTTCATCTACACCGGTCGTACCAAAGCCGAGTACCACGTCCCCGGACGTAGCATTCTCGGTAACGACGACGCTGCACCTCCGGTAGCTGAGAAGACCATCACCTGCGATGATCTCCTTATCTCCAGTGCATTTGTCTATGAATTGGACGAGGTACTCTCACATTACGACTTGAGGTCTGAAATCTCTCGTAAGATCGGCTATGCTCTCGCTGAGAAGTATGACCGTCTGATCTTCCGTGCAATCGCTAAAGGTGCACGTCAAGCGTCTCCTGTCGCTAAGGCTGGTTTCCTTGAGCCTGGTGGTACTCAGATTCGTGTCGGTAGCAATGCTGAAAAGTCTGATGCTTACAACCACACTTCCTTGGTTAAGGCTTTCTATGATGCAGCCGCTGCTCTCGATGAAAAGGGAGTCAGCCAAGACGGACGTGTGGGTGTTCTCTCGCCTCGCCAGTACTATCAATTGATTCAAAACGTTAATTCCAACGGTTTGATCAACCGCGATGAGACTGGTCCTGCTCTGCAGTCTGGTAACGGCATCATCTCGATTGCTGGTATCAAGATCTACAAGTCCATGAACCTTCCGTTCTTTGGCAACTACGGTGTTAAGTACGGTACTACTGGTGGTACCACTGACGCCAATGTTGCCGCTCCCGGCAACACCGGTTCCTTTGTTGGTAGCGATACTGAGCTGGAAGATGGCGGTGGCGTGACCGGCATGAACAACAACTACGGTGAGCAAGCCGCATTCGATAAGTCTTGCGGTCTGATCTTCCAACGTGAAGCTGCTGGCTGCGTTGAAGCAATCGCTCCTCAGGTGCAAGTCACCAGCGGCGATGTTTCCGTGATCTATCAGGGTGACGTGATCCTTGGCCGTTTGGCTATGGGTGCTGACTTCCTGAACCCTGCTGCTTGTGTTGAGCTGTTTGCTGGTGATTCTACTGGCGACACTGCTTTCGGTACAACCTATCCTGCAAACGTTTCCTGATCGTTTGTATTTATCCTACGGGGGAGCTTCGGCTCCCCTTTTTTTTATCTAAAAGATATGACCTTTCCTACATATGCTGTGTCCACCGAACTGGATGCTGTAAATCAAATACTTAGCAGTGTGGGACAGGCTCCTGTCACCACTCTGGACCTGCAAAACCCTGAAGTAGCTATCGTTGTGAATACGTTGCGAGAGCAGAGTAAACAAGTTCAACTTGAAGGGTGGTCCTTTAATACAGAACGTAACTATAAAATGGTGCGTAGTGCTGATGTTAATGAAATTACTTACCCTAGTAATGTATTAGCACTAGATGCAAATGTGGAATCACATCGAGGGAAATATGATTTAGTTAAACGTAACGGTAAACTTTACGATCGATACAATCATACTTACACATTTACTGAAGATATCAAAGCTGATGTCCTTTGGTATTTAGAATTTACAGACCTGCCTTCTGCTATTCAAGCATACATTACAGCTAAAGCAGCTCGTATGTGTGCAACTAAGATGGTAGGTGATGCACAATTAAATCAGCTCTTACAAGAGCAGGAAGCTACTACCCGAGCAGCTGCAATTGAAGAAGAGTGTCAACAAGGTGATTATTCATTCTTTGGTTTTCAGGATGGAAAAAACTTTTATAACAGCTATCAACCTTTTCAAGCACTTTCTAGGCAATGAGTACAATTTCCCAATCTATTCCTAACCTTTTGTCAGGTATATCTCAACAACCTGATAATAGGAAACGTCCTGGACAACTTAGAGATGCTATTAATGCGTTCCCGGATTTTGCATTGGGTTTACTCAAGCGTCCTGGTGGTAAGTTTATTTCTAATTTAAATGGCGCACAAACTCGTGGAAACTGGTTTTCTATCCTCAGGGATTCAGAGGAAAAATATATAGGTCAATATGATACAACTGATTCTATTTTTAGAATTTGGGGGTTAATTGATGGTAATCGACGTGCTGTTAGTATGGGCGCTAATACCGGTCAGCCCAGTGCTTGTGATATTTCTGACTTACTCACTAAAGCTAACGCGATTGCTACAGCAAAGACTAATCTTGAAACTGCAAACACTGCACTAAGAAATGCTGCTGCACTCGTTGCAACCAGAACAGCTGGTAAAGTTGAAACTCTTAACAAATTCTTTGCTACTGATTTTAGGCAGCTGCGTAATCCTCGTGCATCTGACTATGCAGATAAAATTAAAGAACAGCTAACCTCCGGTGTTATTGAAATTGAAGGTACTAAACGTCAAGCCACTGCGACTGTTTCTGTGTCTAATGCAATCACTGCTATTGGGCTTAGCTCCAAAGGCAGCGGCTACGAAACTGCACCCACTGTGACTATCGGTGGTAGTGGTATTAACGCTACTGCTACAGCTGAGCTTGAAACCAAAGGTGATTTTAAACCACCAATTAATATTACTAATGCTGGTCTGGCATATGAGAACTCTCCTATTGCAACACTGACAGGTGGCCTTGCGCCTTTCTGTCATCCTAAAGTTGTACTAACTGGACCAACAGATGACACGTTTGATGATACAGGAACTGAAACAAGTGTTACTAGTATTCAATTAAACCCTGGTAAACAGATTGAACTTTGGAATGCAAATGATCCAAATGTTCTGCAACTTGGTGTTGATAGTGGGATATCTAGTTTCAATTTCCCACAAAGACCAACTCTTAGCGGTACAGGAAGTGGTTCAAATGCTGGTGCTTGGAACATGCGTGCGCCAGAGACCCGTGTAATTTTTAACGGTGGTCCTGGAAGGCGTGTTATTTATCTGCAAAAACAAGACCTAACTAATGTACACACCATTCGTGTGTATGGAGCCGCAGCTAATGGCAGTAATGGTGGTTTAAAACCAGAAACAGATGGAAATACTATTGCTGTACGGCAGCCAATCCCTGTTAGTTTGTACTTAGAATTTGCTGAAAATAACTCAACTTTTAACCCTGAATACAACAGCAACGGTAGAGGTGATAGCGACTTAAACGGTCCTTGGTTGAATGACAATTATCTTAAATTCAGAGAAAATAGATTTGTTCTTTGGAGTTCTGAGCATGCTGGTTTTACAACTAGCTCTGGTAACCCATCTCAACGTGGTCTTTTCGACAGAAACTTAGGTGAGTGGGATGAGGTTGGTGTTGTTGTACCTGCACATACTATTACTGCAGCTGAAGCTAGGTATGGTTTTAAAGATGTAACTGTTCCAGCTCGGTTCAGGAAAAAAGATATCTGGATGACAGTTAATCAACCAATTTATACACATGGTGGTGGCGCTTTTGTTTCAGCAACTTATAACCACGACCACTATTATGTAACTACTATGCACTTGTTGGAAGACATGCCAACAGGTGTAGAAGATACAACAATCACCCTTTCCACGAATACCATTATCAACGCTCCCAATAGTGAGCCAGCTAACTCAACTGCACACGCTAGCGCTGCACCTGAAACCGCTGCAACCGCTTCAATTACTATTGGTAAAGCTCTGAAATCTTTGACACTTACCAATGCTGGTAGTGGTTATAATGAAAGTTCACCGACAACCATTGCTTTGTCTGGTGGAAGTTTTACTACTGCCGCAACTCCTACAATCACTGTTACTCCAACATTTAGTAGTGTCATCACTGATGCTGGAAGAGGCTATACAAGTGCTACAGGCACACTATCTGGAGGTGGTGGGGGAACTGGTGCTGCTGTTGAAGTTACAACTAAACTAGGTAAAGTAACTGACATCTCGATTACAGGTGGAGACAGTGGTTATACTGCTAACCCAACTATTGCATTGTCTGCGCCTAACCTTGAAGGTGCTCAATTTGCTCAAACCATCTACAAGAAAAACGATGTAGTCCAAACTGGTGCAGTCAATTTCTTACGCATTGCAAACATGGGTCAAGGTTTGGCTGTTGCTAGTGCGACTGATGTTGCAACTACAACTACCGGTAACGGTACTGGACTAACTGTTGACATTACTGTTACTGGTGGTCAAGTTACTGCTGCTACTGTCAACACTAACGGTACTGGTTATTTAGATGGGGATGAGATCACTCCTACTGGATATACAGGTGTTACGTTAAAGGTTGGTGGAATCAAGAAAGGCACAGAACGTACTGATGAACATCCCTTGCTTGCCAGTAATGGTTATAAGATCTACGAACTAGAGGAATATTCAGCTCCAGCTAATACAGAAGCAGACTTGACCGCAGCTGAAACTGCATACACTACAGCACTAACTGCACGGAATACTGCTAATACAGCTGTTACTACTGCACAAACACAATACGACACAGCTCAAGCATTGTGTGCTGTACCGACTTTACCTGCTAATACTTTAACTATTAAAGAAGCTGGATCGGGATTAAGTAATGGATCACATACAGGTCAAGCTACCGCTACTACTGGCAGCGGCACAAACCTAACTGTAGATATTGTTATTAGTGGTGGTAAAGTTACACACGCTGTTATTAATAATGCAGGTTCTAATTATGCTATTGGTGATACAATTACACTTACATCGTTTGCTGGTGTAGAACTTATCTTTAGTAGAGAACCTTACTTGAGAGGTGCAACTGCTGATGACATTGAATTTTTAACACTAAATGATTATACGTTTGTGTTGAATAAAAAGAAAACTGTAGCAATGAAACCCGAGCTAACTCACGCTACTGGGTTTGATGAGCATCGTGCACAAATTGTCATTAACATTGCTGCTAACAGTACTGACTATAAAGTTATCCTTACACAAGGTGGTAGTGCTGTTACATTCTCAGTTACTTCAGCTAGTTCTGGAGCTAGTTCCGATGTCATTGCAGGAGACCTAGCAACCGCTATCACTGCTAATGCCGCTTACACTGCTACACAAGTTGGTGCTAGCGTGTATATCACAAGTTCTGCAGCTTTTAGTGTAGAAACTCGTGGTGGTGGTTCTGAATCATCTATTTTTGCTTTAACTGATACTATCAGTAATGTTGCACGTCTGCCTTTGCAGAGTAAAAATGGATATGTCGTTCGCGTGGTAAACGCTGAAGACATTGACATTGACGATATGTTTGTCAAGTTTACAACTGATGGCGGTGGTAATTTTGGAACTGGTCAGTGGGAAGAGACTGCAGCTCCTGGTATTACTTATAAGTTTGATGAACTTACTATGCCTCACCAATTGGTTAGGGATTCTGATGGTAAGTTTTCTTACAGTACAGTTAACTGGAATGATAGGATTGTTGGTGATGATAACACTAACCCTATTCCTAGCTTTGTAAACCACTCTATTTCTCACATTTTCTTTTACAGAAACAGGATGGGTTTCCTGTCTGGTCAAAATGTTGTACTAAGTAGAGCGGGTGACCTATTTAATTTTTGGAATGAATCTGCACAAGTAGCTGTAAACGATGATGTTATTGACGTTTCAGCTGCAGGTAAACGTCCTGTATTCCTAAACTATGTCCAACCTACTGCTGTAGGTTTGGTAATGTACTCTACAACAGAACAGTTTCTGCTATCTACAGACTCTGACATTCTTGCACCAACATCAGCTAAAGTAAACGCTTTAAGTGCTTATGAGTGTGATCCTAATGTTGAGTCCGTTAGTCTTGGTACTTCCCAAGCGTTTGTATCGAAAACACCATTGTATACACGGTTGTTTGAACTGAATGAAATTTCATCTGAACAACCCCCATTGATGGCGGATCAAACTGCACAGATTCCTGAACTAATCCCAGAATCAATTAACAGTTTAGTTGCTTCACCGGCATTGTCTGTTGTGTCGATGGGTACAGTTGGTCAATCTACTATTTATCAGTACCGTTTCCTTGCAAGAACTAGGGAAGAAAGGCTTGTTAATTCTTGGTATAAGTGGGAATTGACAGGTAATTTGTTGACACAGTTCTTTGATACAAGTACATGGTATGGTGTAACTGCTTTAGTTGATAGGGGTGTAAAATCCTTTGATACGTTTGCAACTACTGCAGCTTTCCCAGCTGATTCTAATTCAGTTGCTATTACTATCACAAACGCCACCACGAGTCTAACTGGCTCTGGTGTAACTGGTACAGCGACAACTGACGCATCCGGTAACATCACTGGTATTACTATCACCACTCCTGGTGCTAACTACAGCGAAAACGACGCTGTTAATATCACACAAACTGGTGGTAATGGAGTCGGTACTGCAGCTGTAAATGAGTTACATAATGAAGTTGCTGTACAGTCATTTGATATGACACAATCTAGTGAGCAAGGTTTCTTGACGTTGCCTACTGGAGAGAGAACTGATGTGTGTCTAGATTTGTTTGTAACTAATCCACATGTTACTTATGATTCTACAAAAGATGAAACTAGCATCATTGTACCTTATAATGATGTTACAGGGAAAACTTTTAGCGTTGTAGTTCTAAGCAATTTCAATACTGTAGTAAGTGGTACTATTACTGGCACTGGTTCTGAAACTAGAACAGTCAAAATAAAAGGTGATTATCGTGGCGCTAGTATGGTTATTGGTTTTAACTATGATATGATTATTGATTTACCAAAACTATACCGCTATAATGTAGCTAATAATCAAGTAACTAACGATGATGTATCTAGTTTGATTCTCCATCGACTTAAAGTAAAAACTGGTTTGAGTGGTCCTGTAGATTACAGGGTTTCTATTACTGGTTTAAATGACTGGACTAACACCGTGAGTGTTACCCAGCCTAATCAATATCAACTAAACAACGTAAACATGCAAGCAAGCTCTACTCACGTTGTTCCTATCTACCAGCGCAACGAGAACCTTGCTATTAGGATTATTGGCAATACGCCATTCCCCGTATCTTTGCTTGGTTTGGACTGGGAAGGAAAGCTGAACCAACGTTTCTATAGGAGGGGTTAAATATGGCAACACAAAGTCCTTTTGCAGCTTTTCTAGGAAGCGCTGTACCTTATGCCGGTTTTGCTGCACAGTTAGGTCTAGGCCTACTGACACAAGATGCTGCAAACACAGAAGCTCGTAGAAAACGTGACGCTGCAATGCGTCAACAGAACATTGCTTATCACCAAAAAAGGCGAGGTGCTGAACAATATAATCAACGGCAAGCTCAATTAAAAATTATCCGTGATCGTGTTGCTGATCAACAAATAGGATTTAATGCTGAAGCCGCTGCAAATGCAAATGCTGCAGAACAAGCTCGTTATGCAGAAAGCATTTTAAAAAGCGGCTTTGCAACAGCAGCTAATCAACGACAGCTTATCAAACTAATGGGAGCTAATGCGGCTGCTAATGAAGGTAATCGTGGTAGGTCTTTTGAAAGAGCTAGTATGCTTGAAACGTTAGGTAATTACGGTAGGATGCAAGCTGAACGAACTGAGCAACTAATTGCTGAACGTGGTCAGTACGAACGTAACTTGACTAAGATTCAACAGCAGTGGAAGGGTGCTAATCTACAGGCTCTTGCTCAGAAGATGATTCCTGCTGGACGCATGGATATGCCAATCAAACCTAGCAGCATTCCGTTTGAAAATCCAAACACTAACGCATTGCAAATTGGTAATTTGGCATTAGGTGCACTCGGCACCGGTTTTAGCCTAACCGCAACAGGTGATAAATTCTTTGGAATACCTAAAAACTCATAATGAAAGAATTTGAATATAGGGCGCAATTCCAAGGAGCCGCAAAACCTACAGGTTTTAACCCAATTAAAGCGCCAGACATTTCCAAGGCTCTAGAAAAATACTCAAAAGAAGAACAGATTAATCTCCAGAATCAGCAAAAGCAACGTCTGGCAGATATGCAACAACAAGAAAAGATGCGTAGTCTTTACGCTAATGCAAGTGTAAAAGCACTTGCTAACTTTTCTGCAAAATTAAGTGATGTAGTTGTTAAATCAGCTCAAGCTTACAATGAACAGCAATTACAACTTGGTCTAAATGATGACCTAAACTACGGTATTGATGCTGCAGAGCAAGAAGAATATAATGCTCAAGTTAGGCAGTTAGAGGCTAGTGATGAAGCCTATAACTCTATGATCAATAAGAGCGGTGCACCAGAAGAAGTAAAGCAGGAAATGCGTTACGCTACTGGCCACCGTGGTCTTGGTCAAAAAATGCAGCAACTGACTAATGGCGGTCAGGAGTTAAAAAACGTACTGACTGATGCACTTGCTACTGATAACACTACACAAATTCCAGATCCATTTGACGCTAACAAATCTTTTACTCCTGTAGAAGCACGCGCTAAAGGGCCAAAATATGTAGAAGCTGCTATTGATCTTCTAACAACACAACACGGTATGAAGTTAGGTTTGTCTAACTATAACCGTCATTTGGTTAATAAATCTTACAACCCTGCAGCTAGGAAATCAAAAGAAGAAGTCAGCCAAACAGTGCGTGCTGCTATTGTAAAAGATAGAGCAGAAAACGCTAAGGGTGAAGCTAAGCGTAATTTGATTGTAAACTTACTTTCAGATGATCCGTCTGTAAAGTCACTTTCTAAGGCAATTATGCAGTATGCTAACGAAGGTGGTGTCTCTGTAGCTACAGCTAGAAAAGATATCATTGAGCATATTGTTCGTTCACGTTCAGCTAATATAATTAGCCAAGAGCAAGAAGACTTTTTGTTTAGCCAGGTACATCCTCCTACTAACAGTCGTTTTGAAGATGAGTTTATAGTAGAAGTCTCTGAAGCTCGTCAGAAAATTAGACGTGAACGTTACAACGAAAACAGGTTACAAGAACTAGAACTTCGACAAGAAGGAGAGAAAGTAGCTAGAGATACTATTCAGCACGCTTTACAGAATAATCATTCAGGCGATGATGTTTTAGCTGCAGGTGCTGAGCACTACGAAAAGTATAATTATGTAGATCCAGTATTTGCACACTATGCTAATCACCAGTCTCCTGAAGCTCGTGATTTAAAACAATCATTTGAAGCTGCAAAAGCTGATGGTATAGCTAAAATTTTAACACCGCAACGTTTAGCTGAAGTATACCCTGAACTTCTAAATACTAAATATCAGACAGAATTAAAGCCTTACATTGACGATTCACAAAATTTCAATGCTCTTAATAAAAGTGATCTAGAAAAAGGCGATAAGGCTATTGAAGACCATTTCATTAGTGTTTATGGTACTGGAACTGCTGCTGATATAAGCCAACGGCACATAACTGTGAAGCTTGCACTTGATCATGCATTTGACCAGTTGCGTCTTATGGCAGCACAAAATTATGTAGAAAACGGAGGCAACGCTACTAAAGCAATTCAAGATGCACAGCTAGCAGTTACAAAATTATTCGATTCACATAATGCAAATCCCGATTCAAGGGGGATGTATAGATTTACTGGACGAGGCTATCAAGCTAAATTTCCACAATTCGATGCACCAGACGGTCAAGCTTTAATACAAAAAGCGAATGATGGAGCAGAAATGCTACGTCTGTTAGAAACTATTGGACAGACTGAAGGTTTAGAAGGTTTAAAATCTAAAGAAGCGATGGATAACCTTTTTAATCCAGATGATATTAACGCTTTAGCTTCTGGTGACATACAGATGCGTCCGGCTTCTATGCATAAAATTAAAAAATATGTAAACGCTTATAACATTAAAAACCAAACCACTCCTATCACCTATGATCAAGCTATTGACACTCTGCTTGGTACCTACAATCGCACTAGGGTTAATGCCAATAAAAAAGACCCATGGACCGACGCTGCGCGACGCACTGGGTTATTGAACTTTATGCAGGAACGCATGTCTCATGGCGGTCCTTCCCGAGTTGCTGTAGATGCCGGTCTTCCCCCTCCCAGTATTAGAACTGGAGTTCGCGGTGTACCTGATGTAGTACAAACAGCCCTACATTATAAAATGCCACCAAATATTGCTCCACTTGCTGGTGCAGTGTTTGCTTTAGAATCCGGTTACGGAACTAAAGAAAGCGGTGCCTATAATATTATGGGTATTAAAGGTACTGGTACTGTACGTACTACTACTGAAGGTCCAGCTACTAATGTCGTTAAAGCTGAGTTTCAAGACTACTCTTCTCGTGCCGAAAGCGTACGAGATTTTGTTGACATTATTACAAACGAACCTAGGTATAAAAAAGTACGAGAAGCTAAAACACTAGAAGAAGCTGCAATAGCTATTGCTGATGCAGGTTATGCTACTGATGCTGAATACAAAGATAAGTTAATTCAACTTTTAACAGAACAAGGTAGGAATGTAAAAGCACCATTTATGTCTGAACGGCTGGTTGCTGATTCACGTTATTCTGATCTATCAACGATGGGACCAGAGGCTTGCCAATTTATCACTGGTAATACTGGCACCAGCACTGGCCCACATGTGCACGTTGCTGTTAATAAGAAATTTGGTGAAAGAAGTCCTATTGACCCAACACCTTATGTAAACCAACTTATGGTTGGTGATAAGCCTCTTGCTGAGGCCGCTGAACTTAGTGAACATTACGGCCCAAGAACACATCCCGTACGTGGAGGTTACGACTTTCATGCAGGGATAGACTATGCCACTCCTACAGGAACCCGCATTACGGTGCCGGGCGCCACATATGTAACGACTTTTGTAGATAACTCCGGAGGCGGTGTTGTTACTTCTTGTCGTTTACAATCTGGTTTAGAACTCCTTTTGATGCATGGTTCAAACAATAATCTACGGTAACCAATGGAAGAAATTACCCAACGAAGTCCAACTGCAGAAGAAGAAGAACTCGCAGTACCAACTCCACCTGAAGCTGAAGAAGAAACTCCACTTAGGCTGTCTCCCGAAGCTAGGTATAATACTGCTACTTATGAAGCTAAAGCTGATCAAGATTATTTAGAACGATCTGGAGGAAAAGATCCAGATGACGTTGTAATGGATGATGAAGAGTATAAAGAAGCTCTTGCTAAATATGAAGAAGCTAAAGCTCGCCAAGAAGCTGCTAAACAAGCAGAAGAAAAGTACCAAGCCGAAATGGCTCAGTACGAAAAAGACATGGCTGCTTTTGAAGAATCTGAGAAGAAACGAAAGGAAGGACCTTTTGTTCCTGGAAAAGATAGATCTGATCCACTCCCACCACAAAAGCCTAGAAGGCCTGGTGAAGCAGCTTCATTTGAAGAACATGCAGCAGAGCTAGGAGGAGCCCTTGTAGGCGCTCCTATGGCTGCTGTAGAGGGTCTTGGTTCTACTGCGGAGATGTTCCTAACTGGTCAAGCACTAGACCCTGCATTTAAACCTACGTGGTTGCAAATTCCTGATGAGTATCAACCACCTACAAATACTTTGACAGGTAAATTAGCAACTGAAATAGGTTCCTTCTTTACCGGATTTGGTGCTATTGGCGCGTTGGGTAAAGTTAATAAAGTCCGTCAAGTAGCTCAATGGGTTGATAAAGGTGGCAAAGCAATTAAAGTAGGTAAATACACTCAATTTGTTCCTGGTGTTTTTAAATCAGGAGCTGCTAAAAAAAGTGCTCTTGCTACTTTTATTTCCTCTAGCTCTGAAGGTGAAACAATTAATGACATTACCAAAGAATGGTTTCCTTATTGGACACTAACTGCAACTAATCCTCAAAGTTCGCCTTTGGAGAAAAAACTTAAGCATGTTATTGAAGACCTTGGGATGGGCGGTGTTGCAGAAAAACTGTTTGCTCATCGTGCTGGAGACGCAGTTGCAGGAGCTATCGATGACGGTACAATTAAACCTGTAACAAGTGAAGAATATATTAAAATTACAGATGATCTGCAGAACGTCACTAAACAATTAGATGAACTACCTGAAGGAGCTACACCTGCTCGCCTAGAACTAGAACAGCAATATGCTGATTTACAACGACGGCTGCAAGACGTTGTAGAAACAGATCCTGAAGGCATGGCTGCAAAAGTAGGTGGTGAGATTAAAGAAAGCCAGCAAAATGCTATGAACGAGCAATTGCAGCTGGATCTTTTTGAAAAGGGTTTGAGAGAACCTACTCCCGCTACTCACCCACAGTTCTATAGTGACGCTGAACGTGCCGTACGTGGTACTCGTGTAGGTAATTTTTACAACCACATGAAGGATATGCTGGCTATGGCGTCACGTGGTGATTACTCTGCAGGACGCAGAGCTCGACTTGTGACTGATGCAGCTATCAAGCGTATGACTCGTGGTGGTGGTGAGCTTAAGAAACAGTTAGATGCATTTGCAGAGGAATTGCAAAAAGGCATGGAGCTGCCAGCTGGTGCAAACGTTGGTGGTTTAAAAACTACTCTTGATGGAGTAAGGCAGCTTGCTATTGCACGTTACACTGATATTATGTCTGGTTTCCCAGATTTAGCTAAAGCTGATTTTGATGACATACGGCAACTGTTGCTGGAAGATGCTATTGAAATTCCCAATGTTAGTGGCGGTAAAACTAAAGTCATGAACAGTGCCAACGCTATGGCATTAGAAATGATGATGTACGACTTAGGTGCAGCTGTGTCTGATAAAGCAACAGCATTGCAGTACCTTAGTACTACGGGTGTGCCTGTTAAAGAAGGTGTAGCTAATCTTCTAACTAAAGTAGAAGCTGCCTTTATGATGCACCAGGAGGCTAGTGAGTTTGCTGGTTCTCTGTTACGTGCACGTAGAGGTGATGTATTTACACAAAGGGTTGGTGACAGTCTTACAGCTGTTAATAAAAAGAAACAGCTCAAAACTTTTACATCTGAACTTGGTAAGTTGATGGAGTCTGATCCTGATATAGCAGACACGTTTATGCGTGCGTTTGCTGAATCTAATGGTGAAGTCCATACACTAGAAGCCCTAAAACGCTATGCTGCTGATACAGTATTTAACTGGAAATCAGTAATTGGAACTGAAGGAGCTAAGAGTAAATTTATTGAGGGAGTGTTTAACACTCTATACAATAGCATCTTGTCTGCTCCTAAAACACTTTCTCGTGCTTTTAGTGGTACCGGTTTGCTAACTGTTATGCGGCCTATTCAAATTGCTATGGGCGGTGCATTGAGTGCGGATCAAAAAATGATGGCTAAAGGTCTTCATATGGCATTTGATAACATGCAGGGATCTATTGGTGAAGCATGGCAACTTGCTAAATCAACCCATTATTCTTTGATTAGCAATCAAGCTGGTCCATATGTTAACCAAATAATGAGCCCAGCAGAATCTGCTCATTGGAAAAAATTGGGTAAAATTATTGAGCAAGACGGTAATCTTGGTGAACAAGCTATGTACCGTTTGACATCCACATTAATGGATTTCAACAACAATCGTTTTGTCCGGTATCCTAGCAATGCTATGGCATCTATTGATTCTTTCTTCAAAACTTTGGTTGGAAGGCAAGAGTTAAAAGCTAGGGCTTTTGAAGCAGCTTGGAATGAAAGTAATGGGAAGGTCACTAAAGACCTTTTGCGTAGCTACGAAGCTAAACTTAAAGACAGCATCTTTAATAAACAAGGAGAAGTTGTTGATCTAGCTGCACAACGTGCTGGTCAAGAAGTTGCACTGCAAGTTCCTTTGACTGGTAAACTTGGTGAATTAGATTCTTTGCTTAATCGCACGCCTCTTTTGCGTCCTTTCTTTCTGTTTATGAAGACTGGTGCTAACGCTATTTCTGTTGTATCTAAACATACACCTATTCTTGCTAGGTTTAATGATGATGTACGTGCAATCCTTTCAGCAACTTCTACTCAAATGGATGGCGTTGCTAAATTTGGTATCACTACACCTGCTCAATTAGCTCAACAAAAAGCACTTATTAGGGGACGCATTGCAACAGGTTATATGACTGTTGGCGCAGCAACTGGTTTGTACATGACAGGACGTTTGACTGGCAATGGTCCTGCAAATCGAGAGCTAAGAAATTCTTGGATTCGTTCTGGTAAATGGCGTCCTAGGTCTATTAAACTGGGAAACAAGTGGGTAAATTACGACGGTTTAGAGCCCTTTGCCTCATTCCTTGCACTTGTTGCTGATATTGGAGATAATGCTACTTCACTTGGTGAAGCTGGTACTGAAGAGATGTTCCGTAAAGCTGGATATCTTATTAGTATGAACTTGACTAATAAATCGTTCTTAGCAGGTCTACAGCCGCTGACTGATATCCTTGCATTTGATGGTGCTCGTGGTGAAGTCTGGGCTGCTAATTTAACTAATAACTTTATTCCATGGTCTGGCATTCGCAATGAAATTGCTAATGTAGTTAACCCTGGTTTACGTGAAGTTGAAAGGGATTTTGCAACAACTATAGCTAACCGTAACCCATTTTTCCGTGGACAACTGCCTCTACAGTATGACCCTTTGAATGGAGACCTAATTAAAAACTGGGATTTCCCAACTCGTATGTGGAACTCTATTAGTCCGATCCAACTTAGTGGCGCTGATAATCCAACACGTAAAGCACTTAGAGAAAGCGGTTTTGATTTAGCTACAACATTTAATACGGATAGTTTTGGTAACCGCTTGAAGCCAGCACAACGTAGTAAAATGATGGAGTTAATGGGTAAATATAATATTGAAGGACAACTAGAAAAACTGTTTGCAGATCCTCAAATTAAAAAGGAAATGGAACATTATCGGAAACTGAGAAACCAAGGTGTAAAGGGAAAGGATTTAGATGATCCTGAAAACCTTCGCATTGAAAATGCTCTGTTCTTCCGTGAAATTGGTCGTATTTTTAGAACCACTAAAGAGATGGCTGAAACTGAGTTGTTCCAAATTTACCCAGAACTTATGGAAGCTGGTTACGATACTAGAGTTAAGAAGAACATGCAGCAAGCTGGCATGATTGAACAAGTTGAACAACTATTTTATTCTACCCAGAACAAATAACCATGTAAGCAATGGCAGTAACAACTGAAAACACATATACCGGCGACGGTAGTACAACTAGATTTGCAATTACATTTGAATATTTACAGGAAAGCGATGTTAAAGCGACAGTAAATGACGTTACATCGACTTTTACTTTTGCCAATGCAACACAAATTGAGTTTAATAGCGCACCTGCTAATAGCTCAAAGATTCGTATTTTCCGTGAGACAAACACAGATGAGCCGAACACTACTTTCTTTTCAGGCTCATCTATACGTGCACAGGATCTGAATGATAACAACAGTCAAGTCCTGTTCCGTACACAAGAAATAAGTGCACGTGCTTTTGATAAAACTGGAGACACTGTAACTGGTGACCTAAAACTTAAAGCAGCTAGTATTGTTTTTGAAGGTGTTACAAACCCTGACGATGTTAACCAGACTATTCTGTCAACAATCGAGCCCACTAACAACGACAATACTATTAATTTGCCGAATGCTAGTGGCACTCTGCCTGTATTGGCAGTTGCATCTACTACACAGATCACTTCTACTCCAGAAGAACTTAACAAGGTTGATGGCTATACAGGTAATTCAACCAACCTTAATACAGTAGCTGGAGTTACTCCTGGCACTGCAGCTGCTTCTAAAGCGGTTGTTTTAGACGGTGACAGAGACGTTAGTAACATCAGAAACTTATCTGCTACTAAAGTAACAATTACTACGGCACCTACAAATGCCAGTGATGTTGCTACTAAAGATTATGTAGATAGTATCTCCTCTGCCGGTGCAATTCCTGCAGGAGCTAAAGGTCCTGATGTAACAGCTGTGTCTTCCACAAAGTGGAGGGTTAACAGTATTTCCACACCTCAAACTGTAGACAGCCTTGATTTTGCAACTGACTACGGTTCTAATTTTAATCACGCCATGATGGGTGATGTGACTGTTAATAGCGGACACAGCATTACTCTTGGAAATGGCTCTGTACTTACTATTCTTGGATAATTATCATGCCTTACGGATCTATTAAAGTTGACAACTTTATTCATAGTGACGGTTCAAACCCTGACGTTACCGTTGCTATTTCATCTCTCGCGACAAAAGCAAGCACTACTGGTGCAATGTTTACTGGTAACATTGACCTAGACAATCAACAATCGCTTAGGCTCAAAGAATCTGGTGCAAGTAGCACTCACTTTGTAGCTCTCAGAGCACCGGCAAGTATTGCCAGTGATATGACTTTGACGTTCCCGGATGCGTTACCTGCGGCTACCACAACTGGTGTCCTTCAATCAACTGATGCTGGAGTTTTGTCTTGGGCTAACTTGACTGACACTGAAAATCAGTGGACTAAGGGACAACGTGCTGAACTTACAAACGTTGACAGCGCTAGCGGTACACTTACGATTGACTTTGATGCTAGTAACAACTTCCTGTGCATTACTAATGAAGAAATTACTAGTGTAACTTACAGTAATTTGGATGCTAATTCAGTAGGACAAACTGGTTCTATCTTTATCCAATACGGTGGTGCTCATGCTGTAGGCGGTTGGGCCGCTACTAGCCGTTGGGCTGGTGGTACTGGTGGTGCTAACGGTGCACCAACACTGACTGCAACACAAGACAAAGTGGATCGTATTGATTATGTAATTGTTCGTGACGCTGACAGCGCCGGTAACCAATTAGTTCAACTGGTTGCGACCTTGAACTATGCTAAATGAGGTAAATTAATATGCCTGTATTTAATAATATAATGNCCGGCGCNTCCGCTCAAGGAGGNGGAGACNTNGGNGATNNAATTAACCAAAGCTTNCGATTTAATGGTNCTAATNCTTNTCTTTCGCGAGCAATNACAGCTGATTCTGCCGGCACAANTTCTACTTTTTCTTTTTGGATAAAATTCGGCCGAGAAAAAGACGACATTACCGACACTGTTTGGAGCTACGGAGGGAGTTCATATTTCCAATACCCATTGACAAAGGTTTTAAGAGCTTATGGTGGCGGCGCCGCTGATTCTGATTGGACCTCAAAGGCTAGAGATTACAATGCTTGGTATCACATTGTCATGCACGGTAACGGCAACGTTGACGCCACTAACAATAGAATGTGGGTTAATGGCCGTGAAATAAGCACTGAATTTAACACTAGAGATTTTCCTGGTCTAACTCGTGGAAGTACGTTTAGGATTGGCGACAACACTAACGGAGATCAGCATTTTTCGGGATATCTCGCTGACTTTATTTGCGTTGCTGGTTCTGCTGTTACTCCACTAGACAACTTTGGCAAGTTTAACGACGATAACATTTGGGTTCCCGTTAATTACACAGGTTCATTCGGAGCCAAAGGTTTCCGATTAAAGTTTGATCCAAACGGAGTTGCAGGTCAAACAGGTGATGGCGCAGGCATTGGAGCTGATCACAGTGGTAACAACAACCACTTTACGCCAAGTAACTTCACAACCACTGCAATTAGCGCCAGCAATTTTGACAATGATGTTAACTACGAAGATACTCCAACAAACAATTTTGCAACATTTACACCTCTTGTTAAGCATAAAGGTCAAGGTCTTTACTTTGACGGAAATTTAGGTTTTAGCGGCCATTCTAATGGTACTTGGTCTACAACAACATCCAGTCAAAGAGTAGATACTGGGAAATGGTATTTTGAAGTTCAAGACAACGAAAATGAAATTGTTGTCGGTGTTGTTGATGAAGGCTGGAACTCTTTTTATACTTGGCAGGGACTAGGTAAATACCCTGGAAGTGCTACTACCAGTTTAGCACTGGGCTACAAAACCAATAACGGCCAGAAATGGGAAAACGGTTCAGCGACAAATTATGGTCCAAGTGGTGCAGCCGGCTCCGTATATGGCGTTGCTTGGGATGCTGACACCGGAACAATTTGGGTTCACAAAGACGGTACATGGGCTAATAGCGCCACACAGGCTGAGGTTGAAGCCGGTACAACTACAAATGCCATGTTTACTGGGAAAACAACAGGTAAAAAATGGCGCTTTGCTGTATCTCACGCAATGACCGGCGACAGCGATAGAGCAAAAATTAACTTTGGACAGCGAGATTTTGTCCACACAGTACCAAGTGGATATAAAACTCTTTGCACCGCCAACCAACCTGAACCATCAATTAAGGATGGCAGAAATCATTTTGCGGCTGTTGAATACAACGGTGGAAGTGGTACTGTAGCCGAAACTGGTTTACTGTTTAAACCTGATTTAATTTGGTATAAATCTAAAAGCCACGCTACTGAACATGCGATGTTTGATTCTGTAAGAGGAGCTGCAGCTGGTCATCTAGATGCGAGTAATAACTCTGCTCAATCAACATCTAATGCAGCACTGACATCCTTTGACAGTAACGGTTTTACTGTTAGTGCTCCAACCGGTGGTGAATGGAATAACGGTGGCGGCAGAACTTATATGGCCTGGTGCTGGAAAGCAGGTGGTACACCAAGTGTAACCTATACCGTAAAAGTTGTAAGTGACTCAGGTAATAAATACAGATTTAATGACTTTGCTGCGAGCGCCGTAACTCTTGATTTAGAAGAAGGCGGTACTTATGTTTTTGATCAATCTGATGCATCAAATTCTGGTCACCCTTTGAGGTTCTCTACAACTTCAGATGGTACTCATGGCAGTGGTACTGAGTTTACAACTGGTGTAACAACTACTGGCACCCCAGGTTCTGCTGGAGCAAAAACTACAATTGTTGTAGGAAGCGGTACAGCAACTTTGCATTATTATTGTTCAGCTCATAGTGGTATGGGCGGACAGGCTAATACAAATGCTACAAGAGGATCGTCTAACTTTGCTGGTACTGCTCAATCAAAAGTAACTGCTAACACTGATGCTGGTTTTTCAATTGTTAAATGGACACCAGATGGTAATACTAGAACAGTTGGTCATGGATTAACCGCTGCACCTGAAATGATAATGGTTAAAGGTTTAGACGGTTCATCTTGGTGGGTTTACCATAAATCACCTGGACATGAAAAATATCAATCTTTGTCAGCAGATTTTGCAGCTGCCGACTCAGATGGTCCTTGGGCTGACACAGCGCCGACAGCCTCAGTATTTAGTGTTGGAGCTGCAGCTGGAAATGCTGATCGTGGTGCTAATGGTGCAGTTGCTTATTGCTGGCACTCAGTAAAAGGTTACTCACAAATTGGTGAATATCGAGGTACTGGTGGTAACACCAACGCTTTTGTAGAAACCGGTTTTAAACCTGCGTTTGTCCTAATTAAATGCCATAGCAACGATGCTAATTGGGGTATTTATGATAATGCACGTAGTCCCAGCAATCCTTGCGATGATGTAATCCGTCCAAACCTTGCAAATGCAAACGACCAGCCTTCAGGTCACGCTATTGATTTTGTTGCAAACGGTTTTAGTGTTAGAGGTCTCAATCTAAATGTAGGTGAAAGTTATTGGTATTCCTACATGGCGTTTGCTGAGCACCCATTTGGCGGTAGTACCAAAGTGCCGCCTGCAACTGCACGTTAATTAACTATTTTTTATTATGCCTTATATGCTTGATGGACGGCAGCTGCACGTTGGCCGTTCTTTTACTCACCCTGATGGCCGCCAGTTTGGCGGTAATTGGAATAAGTATTCTTCTGACACATTAACTAGTCTTGGTATTACCTACGAAGCAGATCCAGCAGCGTATGATTCTACGTATTATGTTAGCGCTGGAGTTGCACGCGATCTAGCAGAAGTTAAAACTAATGCTGTTACCGAACAAAAACAAATTGCCGGTATAATGCTAAATCGCACTGATTGGTATGTAACCCGTAAAGTTGAAAAAGATACTGCTATTCCTAGTAATGTAACTACTTATCGTGATGCCGTGCGTACTGCATGTGCAGCACGTGAAAGTGAAATTAATGGTGCTGCTGATGTAGCTGCACTTGAAACACTGATGAAAGCATCTCCAAGACTTGCAAATGGCGATGTTAATTCAGCTGCACTAACCCAATGGCCTGACGCCCTTTCTTAATTATGATCACCCTTATCCGTCCAATCCTGTTCAGTTTTCTGAACTCTGACAAAGTTAAAATGCTTATCGTTGACATGCTGACTAAGTTGGCAGAGTCTACTGATAATGAAGTTGACGATAAAGCCGTTGAGTTTATTCGCAACGGTTTGTTTCCTGCGCCTAAGCTGTAATGGACCTGGGGGAGCCACCTAAGCTTCCCTATATGGCGATGCCAGAACCGCTTGCATTGCCTGTTCCAATACTGGAGGTACCAGATGCTCATGTACCTAGTTACAAGCCCATTGTGGTGCCTCCTAGCAGCCTTAGAGCGCCTCCTGGAGTCAAA
>PAAT01000123.1 GCA_002698965.1 Rhodopirellula sp.
GTAAGACGTCATTATGGGCGGGTGCTGAAGATGAACGCTTCGCGATTGTAATTTCGACAGACTCCGGCTGTGGCGGTGCAGCGTTGGGTCGGCGCGTGTTTGGCGAGACCGTGAAGAGAATAAATACAGTGTTTCCACATTGGTTCTGTGATAATTTCAATAAGTACAATGATCGGGAACACGAAATGCCAGTGGACCAGCACATGCTGATTGCCTTGATGGCACCTCGTCCGGTCTATATTGCTAGTGCGGTAAAGGACGTTTGGGCCGATCCAAAGGGGGAGTTTTTGAGTGGGCTGGAGGCGAATAATGTTTATGCCTTATTCGGCAAAATGGGAACAATTGTAAAAAAACAGCCTGGGGTTAACACGCCCACTGGTGATTACATTGGTTATCATATTCGCACAGGTGGGCATGACGCCACGGCCTATGATTGGGAGCAATATATCAGATTTGCGAAACGCCATTTCAAAATGAAATAGTAGGGAACAGCGTTAACAAGACAAGTAAAGGCCTATCCCGTGTTCGGTATGGGCGACCGTACCGAACGAAGGATTATTTTTTATTTCGCTCGGGTAGGCCGTAAGTCCCCTGGATGTTGACCTGGTTTTCAACCCATTTCTTCAGAATAAGATACCCTGAATCATTGGTCTGATAGCGGCGTCCACCCTGATGTCCATCCTCCTTGCCAGTCTGGACGTTAAGCGGTTTCCGGATAAGTTTTGAATTCATGATGTCGTCGATACTTACCCGATGTTGCAAGATTCTGTAATTGATCAGTAATTGATCAACGGATAGAAAGCCCACCTGGTCGGGCGGATATAATTCAAGTGAGGGGACCCGGCCTGGTTCGCCATGGCATATCATACAGGAACGCTCGTCACCACGAAGGACTTTGGTCATTTCAGGCATGACATAATCGCGGAAGTAAACAATATCATTAAAGAAGTCATCCGGAACACGAACTACACCGTTTTCCACTTCAAAGCCGTGGTCAGGCTCTTTGGCAACCGCGGCTAGGAGGGACTTTTGAAAGGCTCCCTGACTTTGTGAGAGTACCTTGTTCGCGTTTTCCAAAACTTGTTTGTCGGTTTCGAATGCTCGCAATGCTTCAAGTGCCACAAGGATTTCAGGATTTCGTTTCATAGAGGTCTGATTTGCCAGGTCCACTGCAAGCTTGCGAGTTCGGCTGTCGGCACTGTTAGACAACTGCTGAAGAAAAACCGTCAGTGCACGTGTACGAAGCTCTTCATAGGGATCGATAGGAGGTAGAGCCTTTGGGTCTTTGACGACCTCTGGTAATTTGGTTTTGTATTCCAGAATCCAAGGTACGCTCTGCATCCAATAGCGAGCATGTCCATCGTTTTCAATGTCTTGTGGAAATGCATTGACGAGATTATCGAAGTGCAGATCAGGGTTTTCAGCAACGGCTTGTCCGAGCCGGTCCGCTACATACCAAGCGGCATCGCGAAGCTTGATCGCTTCCGCTTTCTCCGCGTCATCGGTAATGGTTTCCAACTGAGTGTCAGTGAGATAACCATTGAGATCTGGAATGAGGTAATGGAGTATCTCGTCTTTCTGTTCCTCACTCTGGGGAATGATCCACCGGACCTTTGCAAACATTTTCAGGATGGGTTCAGATAGTTCCTTACGGCGGGGCGGGTCCATTGCGCCACGCCACAGTTGTGCAAGCATCGGTTCCAATTGTTCAGGTACCGCAATAAGTGAAACTAAACGCGGGTCACTTATGGACTCAGATGCCAAAGGCCGGATGTGTTCCGGGCCATTGATAGTAAGATCGACCAGTATTTCCTGCAAATTCTCGTTGGGAATGTTTGCGGATCCTTCAATGGTGGATAGGAAACTTGGGCCGTAATCTCCAGGGGTCTCGGTCTGTATTGAGGCCAGTCGATCGATGACCGCATTGCCAAACAAGTCATCCGCAAAAGTGGTGGTATACCCTAGTTGACCAGGTCCACCATCACCACCTCGTTGTTTATGAAAGGTGGAGGCAATAGCTACGAGTCGTTCCGTCAAGCGAGAGAAGGTATCCGGGTCGGTGTCCTTTAATTCCGTCCGTAGCCCACGCAACTCTACGAAAAGGTTGGCTAGGGCTTTATACTGATGCTCTCGGGATCCGTTGGCGATATGGCCGTTAACGACAAATAACGCATGACTTTGGTACCGCATCGCCAGCTCGGTTAACGCCTCGGGCTCGGGCCGACTTAGTAGTTTGATCCAGGATTGATTAATTGCATCCCTCGTCACAGGATTCCAAACCCACCATTGCCAGGCACTGCGCGTGGCCCAGGAGCGGACCGCCGGATGGGGATCATCATTAAGAGCGGTGTCGAGGGTCGCAGTCAGAAGGGTGTGATCGATGGACGAGGCCGGCATTTCACTGTCGACGAGCATTACAAGCGCTCGGATTGCCGATTCTCGGGTAAAATCATCGCCTTCTCGCGCGGCGGTGAAAATCGCATCCCATCCGTGATCATCGATCAAGGTTTGACGCATCGCCCAGTGCGCGGCCTCACGTACCTGCTTTGAGCGATCTGCCAGCAACTGGATTAGAGTTTCCACATAAGTGGCATCATGTACAGCCCCTAATGACAGGGTGGCGTAGTAGCGTACGATCGCAAGTGAATGTGTTGTGTATTGGGACGCNACTTTAGCTGTCTCGGAAGAGGCGTTGACGTAAATCCGACGCAGTGTTGTTANAATTTCCTCAACGGNGCTATCNTCTGANAGTTTATAATCATTAGCATCGGTGGCNTTTTCATCCTCNGGGAAATACCGGGACAGCGCGTTNAAAGCGTAGCTTGTTGAGACGAATCCGGTTTTCGANGCAATTTTCCACATGCCAGTTGGTTTNTGATTACGCAGNAAGTTGTCAANCGTGGCTTTCACAACGGGATGATTGGCGGGCAANCCAATTGCNTGAAACGCTAGCAGGGAGGTAGAAGTAGGGCTAGGATCGGAGGTTGTACCGTCGGGAGTAACCCATTTCCCATCCTTAAGCGCACCAGGGTTGAAACCCCAACCGCCGTCATCTAATTGCGTTTGGAAAAGTCGTTCAAGATCAGTCTTTACCTGCTCATCTATCTTTGCCTGCAGTTGTTTTGCCTTGTCAATCAGTTCATCACGCTGCACCGTATCCTTTTCGCGGTTAGCTATCTCAGTCGCCTGTGCCAAATAATCGGCTGGGAAATAACGCTGGTAAAATTCGATCCGATGACCTAGATCATCAGCGTATTTAACGTTAATTCCGAGCATCTTAGTTGCCTTTTCTTCAAGTGCGCGGAAAAATCGGAGTTCCTTTTGTTTAGCCCAAGCATTGGCAAGAATTTCGCCAGTATAGTTATAAACGACCCCCTGTCCGACATTGGCGCCAGGACCGGCGGCATTGATCCCGCCGGGGTCGGCGGACTGCAGAATAAAATTCGCCGTACGTAATTGTTGCTTGCTTTGTAATTGCCGGGGTGGCATTACTCGTTCCAACGCGACAAGAGCGTGGCCGGCAACTCGAGTGCCAGCCGGTCCATCGCCGAGGTCGAGCGGAGCGAGACTTGTGTTATTGGCGGCATCTTTGAGGACGTTGGTCGGTCGAAGGGATTGATAGCACGTATTAATCAGGTGACGCCATAACTGGACGTTTTGAGGGTGATATCCATTTTCAAAGGGGACTGCCGGACCCCAAACTCCTGATTGCGTGTGGCAACTCATGCAATTGGTGCCGAGCAGATTTCCGGTGTCCCGTATTCGGCGATCAACGCTGGCGCCTCGGGGGCGATTTGTCAGCCACGCATCCACCTGACCAATGTGGTCATACAGTCCGTGCCGAATGGCCCTTCGCGGATCTTTATAAGGAGCGGGTTGGATACAGCGAACCTCGAGGTCATAGGCGGGAGAATTTGCTTCGACACGTAAAAAGTAAGTTTCTCCTGGATTGAGTGTTCGATTAATCGCGATTCTATGCTGTTCTGTTTGTTGGTGATTGCGCTCGTTCTCATTTTTGCCAACTGTGTACTCCTCGATCGGTATTAGTCTTCCGGGTACGTATTCGGCTAGTCCTTGAGTAGCGTCTTCCGGTTTGACACGATAAGCGCGTATTTGTGCGGCAACCTGTTGGTCAGGAATAGAAAGGCAAACTGTTAACAAACGGGACACCATTCCATTAAAATCAATCCGATACCAGTCATCACCACTACGTCCGAAATCGCCATTGTCGAAATACTCGATGTCATCCGCGCTGCCTAAAATTGAAAAAGTATGATCAGCGCCGTCTTCCCTGAGCATGATCGGTTGAGCTAATTCCGGCGTGTCGTTAGGCTCCAGTTCAATTCCGGTTCCCGAACCCAGTTCATAGCGGACGGGAAGTGTTATCAGTTGATAAGAAACCGGAATAGATGCGTTTTCGGGCCAAGGGACGGTGGCCGGGGGGCCATCTGTTTTTCGGATGTTACCGGGTTCGCGCCAGCGGGTGGTACTGTTCCTCGCCAACTCTCCCTCCTCAGCCTTGATAGTTAAACGATAGAGTCCGTCGACTGGCACTCGATAATTGACATAGACATCAGGGTCATGCGAGTGAAGTACTTTAGACCAGTTCGCAGTCGGATCGGTATAGATACCGTAAGCATCTGGTTTCCTGGTAGTTGTAACGCCGACGTCCTGACCACGGGGAGCCATTGCCTCGGTGTCGGCAGTAACCAGCTCAAAAATAACCGAGACCCGGGCATTAGGGAAAAGTTCGGAAGGACTCGAAAGACGGACGGTGGTTTCGAATGCCTCGCCAGTCTTAAAACGGAATTCCTCAGAAAGCGGAGCGACTTTTGTCACCGCCCCGGCCTTCGACGTAATAAGTTTTTCAGCACTGTGAAGTTCTGAGCATAGCGGTAGTAAGATTAAGATAAATAGAGAAAGGTATTTCATGATGTTGAAATTACTGCTTGTTTATGAACCAGTGTGAAATAAACGCCGTTGTCATTATAAATAAAAACCATGTTGGAGGGCACTAGTGAATAGTGATTAGGTTCTTACCGTCACGATCAGGAGAAAGCCCATGCACAGCACCGCAGCGATGCATATTGTGGAAAATAATCTGCGATATAAAGAGAGACTGTACTGTATCGATTCTGCTGTTGCTTGCGTCCGGTAGCTGCATATTTTCAAGAGGATTGTAAGTGCCGGCATAAAAAAGATGATGCAGATGAACCAGAAGTTTGTGAGCGATAGGGCAGCCTCGTTGCCGCTAAGCATCATAGCCTTTAGTTTTGTGAATAGCGCGGTGACTAAAAGTGATATGGAGAGGGTGCAGATTGGTAAAACCACACGAATTCGATTTAACTCGATAGTGATGCACTTCGTAGACGAGCTAGACCAGGCCGGCGTGGTGATAATCTTTGATTCTTCACGAACAGGCGACGTGGGTTGATCGACTACTGGCTGCTGAAGAGCTGAAATATCGTGTCGTTCTGGCTCTGAATATATTTCAGGGAATACGATTAACGCAGGTTTCCAGCCTTCGTGGCGACCGCTTCGGACCAAGGTAGCATTTTCTTTATAGGGCGTGGTAGATAGAACGTTTAACAAATCATCAAATTCATAGGGTCCCGACTCTTTGCCTAAATGATCTTTGATAAACCACATGATATTTGTGGATCCTAATACTTGCTATTTATTGAATGTGATTTTACGTTCTTATATCATTTTAAGATGATTATTCATAAAAAACAGAGTGCGGTCTTAATGAAGGCCTGGAGGTACGATGAACAGTCGAGAGAGGAACCCATTTTATCGAGGAACCTATAGCCGTGAGGCTTTGGAATCTCGACGACGCTCGGTAGGTCAGTCAATGGTCCAAGGGGAAATCGCGGTTTTAACCGGGGCGGCCGCCAGCGGAGCGTTTGATTTGTTTCGACAGTTCAATGATTTTTACTATCTTACGGGCACTGAGGTTCCACATAGCTATTTGGTCATCGCTGGTGGTAGCGGAAGGAGTACGCTTTTTCTAGAAGGGTGCGATGAACGAACTGAACGAAGCGAAGGCCCGATGTTGAGTTTGACTGATGAAGAGCTGATACGGAACCTGACCGGAATTGAGGCTGTCAAACCTCGGGAGGCGTTGAGAGACGTTTGTCGGGCCGCGTCGAAAGTTTTTGTCCCTAATCAATATCAAGAGGGCAGCCAGGCATGTCAGGACACGCTAAGACATGCTCTCCACAGCCAACAAGAAGACCCGTTTGATCAAAGTGTCACTCGTCAAGAAATGGTGATTGAACAGTTGGGCGGTGAATCAATAGACCGGGAGAGACTCGGGGCCCTTTTGGGACAGATGCGGTTAACCAAGGATAGAGAAGAGATTAATTGGATGGTGGAAGCCGGTGCTGCTACAGCAGAAGCGGTTAATCTGTCGATGCAAGCGACCAGACCAGGGATCTATGAATACCAGCTGGGCGCTGTTGCCAATGGCGTATTTTTATCGGCCGGGGCATCGGGATCCGGATATAGGCCGATCATAGCGCAGGGAGAAAATATCTGGAATGCACACTATTTTCGAAATAACTGTAAGTTGAGAGATGGTGAATTAGTGATTATGGACTACGCACCTGATTTACACTATTACACAAGCGACATAGGCAGGATGTGGCCGGTCAACGGCAAATACTCAAAGATACAGCGAGAACTCTATGGCTTTATTGTTGAATATCATAAAATACTACTCAGCATCATCGGGCCGGGCATTACGCCGGAAGAAGTGCATCAGCATGCCAGTCGCAAAGGTCGGGCACTCGTTGAGACATGGTGTTGGTCTAAGCCGATCTATCAACAAGCCGCGTTAAAGGTTTTGGAGTTTGGGGGGCATTGCTCACATACCGTCGGCATGGCAGTCCATGATAGCGGCCAGTATTTCGGCAAACCGATGCAACCGGGATTAGTTTTTGCGTTGGATCCTCAGATGTGGGTGCCGGAAGAAGAAGTCTATATTCGCGTTGAGGATACGATTGTCATTACGGATGACGGTTTTATCAACCTAACGGCAACTGCAGCTTTGGAGTTGGATGAGGTTGAAGCGTTAATGGATACGGCGCCCGAGTTTTCTTCTTTTGGCATTTAGAGGATCGCTTCCATGAACGACGAAAAATCACTATCTATTTATTTTATTCTAGGTTTGGTGGTTAGCGTTTATTGTTCGCATGCCTTCGGACTAAAGCCGTTGGCGCAAAATTACCACACCGTAAAACCTGAATTAGCATCATGGCATTTTCAGACTACTTCCAGCAACTGGGACGGTTATCAAGTCTCAATAGATGCGGGTACGGCAGTGCTGGCGCGTGTTCCTTCTAGCTGGGACTTTTTTGTGGAAATGGTCATCTTGCTTAGCGGAAGCCTTGCAATTATTCGCACAGAAACCGTCCGGAGCAGCAGTCGGAACGTTGTGCTGATTTTAAAGAGCTTTGGCATCGCCCTGTGGTTGATTATCGCGGGCATTGTCCTAGAGTCGCTGAATAACAGTTCTACCCTAATTCCTGGGAACTCATTACTAGTCTGGCTTGGAATACTAACATTCTTTGGGCGTCTGTGGTTGTTCTTGCCGATACGTAAATGTAGGTATTTCGTTCCGCTTGGTCTGCTTTTTCTCTGCTTACACTGGATGATAGTTCAGTATGGATTTGGGGAAGCCGAGGCCAAATCGTCGGTTGACAAAGGTCTAGCTAACGAGGGTTTAGATGATATTTCCAGCACTTCTGTATGGGGTAATGAATCTGGCGTATTGGAGCGGGTTTCGCTGGCTTTCGGTAAGATACTCCCTAAGTCTGTTCGTAGTAGCGGACTCACAACGGACTATGCGAATTACAGTGAGATTAATTTAATTGCCTATGCTGGGCTATATGTCCTGGGAATTGCAGCGGGCATGATATATATCAGCGTTGGTAGTACGGCGCGCATCATCTTTCGGTTGGGTAGTTTGTCGTTAGGTTTTATAGGTCTAAGTATCCTGCTCCAGCTAGGCGGTTTACCTGCTGTTCCCAGATTGGCGTCTGCTCCCCACATTTTGTTGGCCTGCGGTTTTGGTTACTTGTTACTTAGCTTTGGGACGATTGTGGTGGCCGGCAAATACGGTCGCAAGATTTGTCATCCCGTTATTGCCGTGGGGGCAGGCAGTGTCTTGCTCTACATACTGGAACGGGGATTCGGGGTAGCTTTTAGGACGGAAGTTGATAAGCACTTGGAACCGTTATTCGAATCAATGTTTGGCGATCAATGGTTGCAGTGGGAACCGATCGTTTTTTATAATATCGTGTTCCTGATTTTCGCAGCGGCGTGTATCTATCTGCACCGCAAAAAAGTGCGGATTAGTTTCTAACGGTGGCTTTGTTAGGAAGCGACCGGACCTATTAGGGGCGACTCTTCAACCAGACGAATTAAGTCCGCCGGAAACTGTGATTGTAGGCGTAGTTCACCCACGTCAAAAAAAGTGCGAAGCACGGTACCCAAAAGATGTGTAGGATTGTATGCCATACCTAAAGGTTCGCCAGCGAGCCGATCACTCTGACCGACAACCTGTCCGGAATGAATCCCCGCCCCGGAAAGTAAAAGGGTCGTTAAATTACCCCAGTGGTCGCGCCCTCCATTTCGATTAAGCCGGGGTGTCCTCCCCATTTCCCCAGTGACAATAAGTAACACCTTGTCTTGCAGGCGGCGTTCATAAATATCCTCAATGAATGCTGCTACTGCATGATCAACCTGACGGGACATTGCGGGAAACGCAGTCATGTTTTTAGGGCTGTTGCCATTAGCATGATGATCCCAACCGCAGTCGGAAACGGTAACAAAACCACAGCCCCGCTCAACTAATCGTCTTGCCAAAAGCATTTGATGTCCGAGTAGGTTTGACGTGCGACGAAGATCCCCGTAACGGTTTAGATCCTTCATTTCGAAGTGCCCGGTTGTATTGTACATGTCAAGCGTGCGAGGCGACTCCTGCTCTAGATCGAAAGCATCTGCGACACCCTGTGCAATCACGTCAAAGGCCTGTTGTTGAAACCTGGTTGCGCCATCTAGCATGCCACTGGTATCAACGAAACGTTTGATTTGGTCGAGGCGATTTAACAATAATCGTCGGTCGGTGAAACGAGATGCTGGAATCTTTAACTCCAAATTGTTCTTTAACTCGCTGCCCCCAGCCGGGTCAAAGGCTGTATAGTTTCGACCGAGACTCCCGGGGGAAGTAAGCCCTGGGAGAGCATTGGTTTCAAAATTATTGCCGAGTCTTAGCTCGGGCTTTATAGCTTCAGGTTTCAGTAATATGTTACTCGGTATCCCAGTTCCGGGATGATTCGTTCCAGCAATACGAGAGTAAATGGAACTCATGGCTGCTTTGAAGGGATTGCGAGCACTAACGACGTCCTGATAGGTATGGCCTGAATTGCGACTTTGATATGATCGTACAACAGTAAATTTGTCGGTCATCGATGCGAGCTTGGGAAACGTTGATCCAAAGGTGATGCCTGGCGATGTCGTTTGAATTTCTCCCGTGATGCTCCGGATTTCGGGGGGAGCGCTCATTTTTGGATCAAAGAATTCGATGTGCGATGGACCACCTTGCAGAAAAAGTAGCACCACGGCCCGGTCTTTGATAAAACCGGTTTGCTCTTGGGCACTAATAAGGCTTGGAAGGGTAAGGCTACCAAGGCCTGCACCACCAATTCGAATGAATTCCCTTCGAGAGAATCCACCGCATTTTGCGAGAGGAAGGTTGTCCGTGATAGAAAGCATTTATGATTGCTATTCCGCTCGAGGTTGTTTTACAATTATTTGTTAGTCTAACAAAATCTCCGTAAAACGCTAAATAGCTATTCCGGTTTTGGATCAAACCTTAAACGCCCTTAAGACTCTTGAGCGGGTATGCCACAGCAAGGGTGATTAAGGGCGTATGGATTTGTTTGTAAGCTAAGAATTGGAAGCCAGCAAGAATCAGGCTTTTAGTTCATATAATCGCCATGATTTTGTAAGACACCGATTTCGTCGTGGGTTAAAAATGCCCAACGCCTTAATTTTGGCATCCAAACGGCCAGCGATTTAGGTTGGGACCGGCGACGAAACTCGTCAGAGGTCCATTCGTTACGAATTTGTTGACAGCGTTTCTTAATTTGTGCTGGAGTGGGATCTAGTCGTACCATGCCGCACTCTCCTTTCGTAATTTGAACCGAATTTCTTAGTCGGACTAAAACCCGACTTTACGAAGGTTAGTAGAGCATATTGCGTGCCAAAGTTAGAAAACTTCAGTTCGTTGGCGTTTTACAGTCTCCGGTAACCATGGACTCTTATCAACTGTATAGAAATGACGGTCTTTTTTCGCACACTGTAGCAATATGCAACAATCGTCCCATACGCGTTAAACGCTTTGGTTAGGGCCGATTTGATAGAGTTTTTGATTCGGGAAACTTTGCGCTATTGAAAAGAATCGCATTAAAAAATTGTGCTTCTACCTTTCCAACTTCAGGATTAAGAAACCCCCCGTGTCCACCGTCCATAATACGAATTAAGGCTGTAGGTACGTTTTTCTTCATAAGGGCTAGCGTTAGCAGTTCAGATTGATTGAAAGGCACGAGGTCATCACGATCTCCATGAATGCAAATCAATGGAGGGTCTCTTTCGTCGATGTACGTAATCGGGTTGGCTGCCTGCGTTTTCCCAGCTGTTGATTGAATCGGAGACCCGATCAAGCGGGATTCAGGGCTTCCCGGAGCATCGTGCTTAAATCTGCAAGGAAAATCATCCATACGCTGGAAATCGGTGGGACCGAAGTAGCTTATCGCCCCGGCAACCTTTGATGGTTCGGCAAGGTGATGTCCGACATTCCCATTCAGTTTGGGGTTATTTCCGGTGGTTGCGACGGCTGCGGCTAAATGGCCCCCGGCCGAAGTGCCAAACACGACGAATCGTGCCGTGTCAATGTTGAACTTTTGGGCGTTAGCATACAGGAATCGTATGGCCGCCTTGCAATCATGGAGTTGGGCTGGCCAAATCGCTTCATTCGATAAACGATATCCAATCGAAACACCGACATATTTCTGAGAGTTTACGTAGCCTTGAAGTTGTTGATGCCCCTGCCTCTTATCTCCGGCTTGCCAGCCTCCACCGTGAATGAATATTAGACAGGGTAAAGGCCTGTTGCTCGATTGGCGGGGAAGCAGTACATCGATTTCCTGACGAGGATTTTGATTGCCCGCATAATTGAAGGTTTTCACCGTATATCGTAATCGAGCCTGATTAAAAAGTCGCTCATCCTCCTTGGAGGAAACCTTGCCATCTTTGTTTTGGTCAAGCCGCATTAAAAGGTCGGTCGGTATTCCGTTCAGTTCCTGGCCCTCTAAGACACCATTGCGATCTTTATCGCGGCGTTTAAACTGGTCAGTCGGTTCCGCTTGTAAGGACGTACAGGTGCAAATAGAGAGGTAGAACAAGGATGCCAAAAGCATATGCCTTAATCGGTTTGTTGTTATGATGTACTTACTACTCATTTGAATTTGCAACCGTCCGATTTGATGGATAAATAAGTTTTGAAGGATCGTCATGAGAAGATCTAGTATATTCGCTAGTGTCGTTGTATTACTAATCCTTGGCGTTAGCAAGGGTAATGCTGAGCGTCCTAATATCATACTGATTATGTGTGATGACATGGGCTATGAAGGAGTAAGTATCTACGGGTCCAAGACGTATTCGACTCCCAATTTGGACTCACTCGCTAAGGAGGGGATGTATTTTAATCATGCCTATTCGACACCCATTTGTACCCCTTCTCGCGTGCAATTGATGACGGGTAAATATAACTATCGCAACTACATTAAATTTGGCCTGCTTGACCGCTCACAAAAGACGTTTGCTAACCATTTGCAGAATGTTGGTTATGAGACAGGTATTTGCGGAAAGTGGCAACTCGGCGGTGATCTCGATACGGTGAGGAAGTTTGGGTTTTCCACGCACTGTTTGTGGCACCTTGATGGAAGAGATTCACGTTATTGGAATCCTCGGATCTCAAGGGACGGAAAACTGCTTGAAGGGTTAGAATCAGAGTTCGGCCCGGATGTGATGACCGATTTTGCATGTGAATTCATTGAACGCGATCGCAAAGATCCATTTTTGCTTTATTTTCCGATGTCTTTACCCCATTGGCCGTTTGTTCCGACTCCGGATTCTCGAGAAGAGGGCTCTCGAAAACGCAGTGGGGAATATGACGGGCGTGCAGGTGGAGAAGAATACTTCCCGGATATGGTTAGTTATCTAGACAAACTGGTGGGACGGCTCGTCGATACATTGAAAGTGTCCAAGCAGTTGGATAATACGCTACTGATATTTACCTGCGATAACGGGTGTGCGGTAAACATATCTTCTGAAATGGATGGACGTCAGATAAAGGGCGGGAAGGCCTCCCTGCCTGATAATGGAACGCATGTAGCATTTATAGCCCATTGGCCGGCTCATATTTCACATGGAGTGAATAATAAACAATTGGTTGACTTTACTGATATCCTTCCAACACTGTGCGAGCTCGGTGGTGTTGCGGCAACAGATGTTGATAGCGACGGACACTCGCTGGGCCCGGTTTTTCGTGGTGAGGGCCCGTCAGGTCGAGAGTGGGTCTATTGCCACTACATAAGAAACGGATTTCCCCAGCAAACTGCAGATGAGAAAAAACGCCAAGAGATTATTAAGAAACAAGATCAGCAAATCAAGCAGAAGCTGGCAGGGTCCTTTGTTAGGACATCGCGATACAAGTTATACGGAGATGGTCGGTTTTATGATATCCGAAAAGATGTCGAAGAAAAACGGATTTTGACTGAACTGACACCCAAACAGACGGATATACGAGCTACTTTACAGGCCGTGCACGACGAAAAACCTAAGTGGGCGTATTTTGCCCCATCGAAAAACTAAAGAAATAATGTTTAAGTTAAAAATCAAAAAGTCGATTATAAGAACCGTCGTTACACTCGGAGTTTATGGGGTGTTTGCGAGTCACGCTCTGGCGGCACCTAATGTAGTCATTATTATTGCTGACGATCAGACCTGGAGTGATGCCGGTTGTTACGGGAGCGAAATTGTCAAAACGCCTAATATTGACCGCCTCGCCTCCGCTGGCCTCCGGTTTGATCGCGCTTTTACGGCAACCGCGATGTGTGCGCCTACACGACAACAACTCTATACCGGGATTTTCCCTGTTAAGAGTGGCGCGTTTCCAAACCACAGTAAAGTGAAAGTCGGCACGAAGAGTCTCGTTCATTATTATCGTGAAGCCGGTTATTCCGTCGGGCTATGCGGAAAACGCCATTTCGGTCCTCCTCAGAGCTTTCCATTTGAAATGGTGCCCAGTGGAAAGTTGGAAGCGTTTGTACGCCAGAAGGACCCCTTTTTTCTTGTTTATGCTAGCAATAGTCCACACCTTCCGTGGGAGGATGGAGATACATCTGTATACGACCCCAAAACGTTTGATGTCCCGCCTTATATCCACGACAATAAAGAGACGCGGTTAGCGTTGCAAAAATATTATGCAGAGATCACCGATTTTGATAGGGAATTAGGTGAGCTTGATCAACTAATAGCTGATGCTGGGAAGACGGACGACACGATCTTTATCTACACCAGTGAACAGGGCGCTCAGTTTCCATTCGGCAAGTGGACCTGTTATGAGGNAGGACTGCATGTTGGGNTNGTCGTGCGATGGCCAGGANGAATCAAAGCCGGCAGCAGTTCGGANGCTATGGTTCAGTATGTTGATGTTCTTCCAACTCTTNTAGAGCTGTGTGGTCTTAAGGTACCAAAAGATCTCGACGGNAAGAGTTTCGCCGGAGTCNTGGAAGGCAGGNTAGATCACCACAACAACTATGTGTTTGGCGTTCATACGACTCGTGGGATCATTCTNGGGTCTCAAAGTTATCCTGTTAGATCCGTACGTGATACAAGGTTTAAGCTTATTAAGAACCTCAATCATGAATCTGAATTCAGTAATGTTCTCATCAAAGGTGACGGAAGTTCTTATTGGGCAAGTTGGATACGAGATGCAGCAACTGACATTAATGCACAGCGGCTGGTGAATAGATACATAAACCGTCCAGCAATAGAACTTTATGACTTATCTCAGGATCCGTATGAGCTTAACAATCTGGCGGGACTTCCTGAATACCGCAATGTTTCCCGTCGGCTTGATAGTCAGTTAACAAAATGGATGCAGAAACAGGGTGATTTGGGGCACAAGACGGAAATGACGGTGAAGCCCCACCCAACGATGCAATAACATGCAAAGCGGCTCAATCAAGTTTGGTAACCGCTTCGAACAATGAAAGGCGATAATGGAACACTCTGAAAAAAACCCTCTGATAACGCTCCATGATTCCCGCGGACGAATCGTATTTGCCCAGCCGCTTGTTTATCACTCAGCGGCGGAAGTTCTTTATAGTCAACCTTGGGAGTGGGTAAGCTCGGAAGACGAGAAGACCCAAATCCGAGATGCCTTTCAGAAAGTATTGTTCGATCGAGAACCGATTACAATCCGCGCTAAATTTAACTTTCGTGGGAAGCCAACTCTTTATGAATGTCACGCGGTCCCTGTTGAGACAAATGAAGTCACTGTGATGACTACATCGATCCCAATTTTGGATAGTCAGGATGACATGGGCTTAACACCAAGGGAAATGGAATGCCTGCGGCAATTAATCAGCGGAAGTCAGACCACGGAAATAGCGAACCAGATGGGTGTGAAATCAACGACTGTCAATACATATAAACAGCGACTAAAGGAGAAGATTGGTGTGGATTCATTAGCCGGGCTGATCTCTTGGGGCTGCAGACATTTGAGGAACTAACTGCTAGCAGAGGTACGGGTAGTATCTCTTGCAGAGATCCAGGTGTTTGATCCGTTAAGGCGAAGTGTTTAATGCCTTATTTTTTGATCGCTAGGAAACGGACCGCATTTTCGACGATCTTCAAAGCCATGTCTTGTTTGTAGACAGGAAAAGTCTCATGCCCTGGTCTAAAATAGAAGACCTTTCCGGCGCCGATGTTCCAGAGCATGCCGCTGCGGAACCATTCACCTGTTGGCCAGCGTTCCTCAAAGATTACCTCGTCAGGCTCCGGTACATGAAAAGGTTCGTCATACATCTCGGTACTCGGCAACTGAAACTTCGCAGGGATGCCTTTCGCGATGGGATGTTCCCTTTGTATCGTAAAAAGCGTGCTTGGCTTCCCATCGTTGCGGTAGGCAGGAAAACAACAGTTTGGCCAGTGAATGACCAATTCAGTCCGACCATTTGGAAATTTTCGTGGGTAGTAGCGGGGGGTTAACGCATCGTCCCGATCCGGTGCGAAATACCTGAATGGGGGATCTACATATTTTATATCTAGTTCTTCGGATGGGAGTTTATTGAACTTAATCAGGGCATTTGAAAGGGTGCGGTCTTTCATTGCTTCAACAAAGGGTGTTGCCCAGTGTGCCGAATGCAGTGCGATCAAGGAAAGCTGCCCGTTTTTTATCCTTCGGACGATCGTTCGACCTTGTTCCGGGGTGATTTCGGATTGCCTTATATGCCCCCACCAAATTAATACATCGCAGGAGTCGAGAACATTGTCTGCGATCCCCTGTTCAGGTGAAGTTAGATTCACAGAACGAGCTGACAAGCCATCCTGCTTCCCAAGGTAGCTAGCGATCTCATTTCCTAAAAAGTTATCATAGGCCTCTTTTTGGCTAGGCTGCTGTTCGTCCCAAACAACAATCTTGATGGTTTCCGCCTGTAATAACGCAGTGGAAATGAAAAGGAGGGTTATGGAAACAATATTTCGGGCCATTTGTTCGTGTAGTCCTTGTTAGAGCGTTTATTGGGATGGGCCCTGGTTAAACAGGATGTGAGTGCCGGATTTACCGGCAACCGCAATGTCAATATGCCCGTTGCCGTCTATATCAGCTGATCGTATTTGGAGCCCGATCCCAGCGCGACCCTGATGAACCAAGTGTCTGCGAAAGGTTCCATTCGTCCTATCTATTTGATAGTAAACGATTTCGATAGGTTCTTTGGCCCCGTTGTCATTGCCATTATGCGCAAAGTAACGTTTCCCCGTGATCAGTTCCGGTTGGCCGTCGCCGGTTAGGTCCGCAAGGTGCAGCGCATGTAACTGCGACGTTTTTTCGTCGATCAAATGCTTCTCAAATTGGATCGTACTGTTTTGTTCACCTTGATTCTCCCACCAGTACAATCCATGAGCGTGCGCTTCCCCCACTAAAACATCATTTTTTCCATCGTTGTTGACATCATAGACTAGAATTGGGACCGACCCATGTATTTGCCAGTCGTTATGATATTTCCAGGTGGTCGTTAAGCAGTCTTTACCGGGATTTTCATACCATCCGTGGCCAAGCAGCAGATCGGAATAACCATCTCCATTTATGTCGCCTGTCCCCAGACCATGGCCGTTACCCCGCATCCCCACGAGGTTTTTTCGCAAGGCCGGTACAGATTGTTCGACCTCCTCGGTCTTTTCTCCGTTTTTGACTGCCACCCGCTTTTTTATCGTCGTAAGTTCGTAAACATAGATCGGTGCGTCCTTGGCCCAAGTGTTGACGATCCATTCGGGTTTACCATCCCCATTTAGGTCTTCTAACAACTGACCCTCATTTTGCGATTCTTCGGTGTCCAGCAGCAGTCTTTGTTCCCATTGATGTCCCAGCCGGAGTCCCTCGGCTCCAGGATTCTTGTACCAATTGACCTCGGTTGCGAAAAATCCGCCGGCAATGATATCCATGACGCCATCGTCGTCCACGTCGTATGCGAAATCACCATTACTTTCCACATAACCATTAACATCTTCAAAGTGCCGCAGTGGACGCGGACGAAAGCCCGGGTTTTGGTACCAGAAACGACCAGCGGCGACATCTAACCTGCCATCACCATTGAAATCAGCCACGTCGATTCCTTCATTAGCATCAATTGCCAGAGGTACGACCTTCCATGTTAGGGGGGGATCGGTTGCGTTAGTGACCGTTGCAATCAGGGTGAGAATACAACATGTGATAGTTCGATGAATCATTGTTTTTCCGTGAGGCTAGGAACGAAGGGCAGAACCCGATTTTATGATACCATTCTGAATGACAGCATAGAAATTACTGCGGTCTTCCATGATACGGATGTCGTCGAAAGGATTTCCGTTGATGACAAGAATGTCGGCGAGTTTTCCGGTTTCTAGTGTGCCGACCTGGTCGTCCGAACCCGCAATTTCGGAGCCCGTCTTGGTGGCGCACATGAGCGTTTCTTCCGGCGTAAAACCAACGTAGTTCACGAAGAAAGAAAGCTCTTTGGCATAATCTCCGTGAGGATTCCACGCGAAACCATAGTCCCCGCCCATGCCAAGCCGTCCACCTTCTTTGAGAATACGGCGAGCGCTTTCGGTCCCTCCGTCAAGGGTCTCCTGGTGTCCATCAATAACGGCCTGTGGCAAATTGAAGGCGGGGCCATTCTCTATACTTGCGAGTTCGAAATAGAGGGCAGGAACCACGGGGACATCTCTCTCGAGTAACAAGTCCATTGTTTCATTATCCATAAAGGTCCCGTGCTCGAGACAATCGTATCCGGCGAGCAATGCGTTCTTAATTCCCTCTGTGGCACGACAGTGCCCAGTGACCTTCAACTTGTGGTTATGAGCCGTCTCCACAACTGCATGCATTTCCTCAAATGTCATACATAAGGTGTGATGGTCATTGACATCAGGTGCCGCCGCATCACCGGTCGGGTAGGTTTTCACCCACTCCACGCCATCTTTCACGAGCTTGCGCACAGCGGAACGCGCCTCTTCGGGACCGTTAATGAGTAATACGAGACCTTCCATACCGATTTTTCGATAGTCCGGATTCCAGTCCATTAATCCGCCAACACCACAGATTTCACGTCCATTGGACGCAAGACGCGGCCCAATAATAACGTCCTCGTTAATCGCCTTTTTGAGCCAAACGTCAATGTTAAAGAGGCTGCCACCGCTCCGCGCAGAGGTATATCCGCATTCGAGGGCAAGCTTGGCGTTTGCTGCGGCAAGCAGCGTAACATATTCTACGGGGTATTTGATATCGAGATCGGCCAGTTCGGCGACATTAAAATACGTGGGGTGAAAATGAGCCTCGACGAGGCCAGGAATGACGGTGAAGTCTGGGCTCTCAATGATTTGAGTACTGTCAGGGTCGTACTCTGGTTGATGGGCAGCGTCTCCAACATAGGTAATGACGCCATCCTCATAATGTAATGCTTGTGAAGTTTTAACCGTGCTGCCTGTTCCGTCGAATAAACGGCAGTTATTGATTACGGCTTTTCCGGATTGAAGTTGCATCGTGTTTTCCTCTAAGTTGAATTGATATTGTACCAAAAGCCGTTGGCAAGAAAGGGTTGCATCATATGTCGAAGGCTGGGAATTTAGATCTGGGTAAGAAATGTCGCCTAATGATTTAATTTTGATGCCAACCTTGGTTANAAATCAGCGATAGACCAAATCGCAGTTCCGAGAGGTGGTGTAATNTAGGCTGAGATGNATAGTNNCAATAATAGAAATGCCTTTCANCCCACATCAAGTAGGACTNCTGGGGCTGCACGAAGAGNGAGCCNCAANGTCGCTTATTCGTTTTCAACTTCGATTGGCACGTGGACGCCGNCTGTGACAAATAGCAGCCTTGCGCTGACATCAGCATCATTGAGGTTAAGCATTTGAGATATGGTAGCTCTGTAAGCGTTTATTTGGGGCCGGTAATGGGTGGTGCGTTCTAGGAGTTTACTTTGGTTTTCGCCAAGCGCATCTGTTTTATAGTCCACGATGTCAGCGGCTATGATTTTCCCCTGCCTCATTCCAAGGACGATACGATCAGCAAATCCACGTATTAGCTTGCCGTCCACAATCGACGTGACAGCCACCTCATTCTTTACGATGAGTTGATCGGTGGTGTTAAATGACGGCAAGTCGTTATAGAACTCTGGAGTCAAAATCCTGGATACATCAGTGGAAAGTTGCAGAGTGTCGAGAATACGTCTCAACGAGTCGTCCCATTCTATTTTGCGGTCATCCAGCCTCTGGAGATAATGCTCGTTATCCTCAGGAGACCACCAATCAATTTCTTCGAAAAGTTGGTGGACTAACGTACCAAAGTTCAAAGCATCATGGCTTGTTGGCCGCAGTAGCGCTGACGCTTTGAGAAATTCACCACCTTCAAGGCTGGAGGGCGAAGCGGTAGGCAGTAGTTGAGCATTACCGTGGTGTTGCCTATTCAGGCCAGTTGGCATCTCTGGACGAACATCATCTATTTCGCCGCGCCCGCTCTTCGATGCGTACCAGTTACGATCTCCTTTTTCATATACGGTACAGTTGCCTGTGGAATCATAACTCTCGTTAATGGCCATTTGAATCAGGCCTGCTAGGGTAACAGGAACTTCTTTCGGAGGCTTGGGCTGACTCGGCCCTATTAGATAAAGGGCATGTGCTGCGCGTGTCATGGCGACGTAAAGGACACACAAGGCCTCCTGAAGTTGTTCAGTGGCAGTTTCCTTAACGGCTTCGCGATAGCGATTAGGAAGTAGCGGTTGAATTTTATCACTGCGATAGGGGAAGATTGCCCCGGGCAACTGGTCAGTCGTGCGTTTGACGATGATGTCCGGTGTTCGTTTCAATGCTGGTTCCAAGTGCGGTAGAATTACCGCGTCAAATTCCAAACCTTTCGAAGCATGAATGGTCATCACTCTTACTCGAGCCGATGTTTCGTCAGTAAACCGCTCGATTGCCACTGAGTCAATAAATTCGGAAAGCCGGAGCGGACTTTCTGATTCAAAGGTATCCGCATATTGAATTAGCTGTTCAAGACGAAAATGTTGCGAAGAATTGAGAAAGCCGTCGAGAGCTTTCTTCAACTCTGCGATATAGTTACCGAGCCCATTCTGTAGAAGATCTGCTCTTTCTGCGGTGAGTTGTTCGCCACTGAGCTGATGATCGGGCCCGTCGGACTGCAGTCGAGTCGATAGTGGCGATCGTACAATTTGATACAGCGCCAGAGAATCATTTGGAAACTCAAGTAAGTGAAGCCAGTCGAGGATGAGTTGAACCGGTGCGAAACGGGTCAAAGTATTTCCGCCTTCTTCGCTTGCGACGATACCCTCACTGCCAAGTAACTGTATCAGTTTGCCGATGTCATCGTTTTTGCGTAATAGTACGCCTACTGTCATTTCCTTGTTGGCGGCTAAAAGTTCCTTGACGCGTTTCACCGTTTCCAACAGACAATTCGTCAATCGGTCTGTGGCTTTGCTGGCGGGCGCGGCATTTTGGTAATGGACGAAACCAGGAAGATCCATTGCGGCGGAGTGCGTTTTGAAGTCGTCGGACCAATCACGCAGTACGGGGGCAAGCGATCCCATACGGTCATGATTAGAAAGATTGGTGAAAACGGAATTTATGAAGTCCAAAACGATACTGGAAGAACGATAACTGTTAATGAGTCGGTCCGTTTGGAGATCTTCCACGGAGTTACTTAGAGTTTCAAATATCTCACGTCGTCCTCCACGCCAACCATAAATTGCTTGTTTGGTGTCTCCAACACAGAATAAGGATTGCGTGGAGTCACCGGGGTATTTGGTAACTTCTGAGACGAGATGAGAAATCGCCTTCCATTGCGGAACGGATGTGTCCTGAAACTCGTCCAATAGTAAATGCCTGATATCGATGTTCAGCCGCTGCAGTATTTCGCGGGGTAGTTGTTCGATCCTAGCAGCATAGTCCGTTGCGTCAGAAAACTCTAGTTTGTTCGAAAGCGTTTTGAGCTTATTAAAAGAGCGTGTAAATTGAGTTAGAAGATCGTATGTAGCTAATGCCTGATGGTATATTTCCTTCGAAAATCGGTTTCCAATGAATTCGATGATGGGTTGGTAGTGGGAAGCAATGGTCGTAGGAATTTCAACGCTACCGTATTTGGTCGACCCTTCGATTATTTTCTTTAGAACTCCTTGCCCTATCGCTTTGGAAAAGTTTTCCTTGCGAAGTAATTCGATATCGGACAATATTCCCTTTACTAATTGAGTCTTGTCAACTTCTTTAACAGCAACTTCGAGTTCACCCAAGGCGGTTTCGAGTTCGGTAGGCTGGAAATGGGGTTGGTGTAAAGGCTGATTCCAAACGTCTTTGTCCGACTGCAAATACAGCGATCTCAATTTGTCGATCGCGTCATGTATATTCTT
>PAAT01000124.1 GCA_002698965.1 Rhodopirellula sp.
GAAAACGGTTTTGTTACTTTCTTTATTAAGAATAAATTACTAGAGGACATGATTGGAGATGTATTACAACAAGGTGGTGATCCACCTGCAAACAAGCTACGTAAAGTAGTATTTAAACCATACTCAGGTTTAGACTTGAGTGGTAAATTAAAAATTGTAGGACAATTAATAGGCAGATCAAGCATAGATAAAGAGATGATATATCAAACTATGCTAGATTTAAATGACTATGGTAAAAAAATTACTATTAGTCGTATTGCTGGTTTACTTAATTGTTCTACAAGAACCATACATAGACACATGTGTGATACTTTAAAACAAGAAAAACAGATATTAAATGAAAAGTTATAGTATACAGAACTATATTCGTTGGAAGAAGGATATAGAACTAAAAATTAGAAAATTACCTAAAATTGTAGATAATGATTATACTGTTTGGAACAGAGATCAAATGATTATAGGTTTTACTCCTTTAGTAGAAAATTTAGGAAGGAAGTTTTCGACTTCTCAACAAGCTAGTGGTGTAATGACTATAATGGATATAATACAAGAGGGAAATGCTGGTTTAACATTAGCAGTAGGAAAAATAGATTATCAAACGCTTAGTGAATCTGAAGATCAGGAAAAAACCATTAAGTCGTTTTTATCTAAAAGAATACGAGGTGCGATACGTAGAGCTATTGATATTAATCGTGGTGATATGAGAATACCTGAGCATAAGTTAAACGAGATACGTAGAAACTTCGGTAAAGATAAAAAGATGGTTGAAATGTTTTTCAATTCTATATTTTTAAGTATAGATGAACCAGCTAAAAACGGAACTGAAGAAGATATGGTTTATCAAATACCNGATAAATCAGAACCATATAACATGGAACTATTAAATGCTTATTTAGATAGTCTAATGAAGAAATATTTAGATGANAAAGAATACGAAGTGTTAAGGTTGAGCTATGGGCTAGACTGTGATAAACATTCTGCTAAGGATATTGCTAAGGAATTAAACATAGAGGGCAATAGCTCTTATGTTAGAGTTTCACAATTAAAAAGGCAGGCTGTACAGAAGCTTATAGAAAATGTTGATCACGCGCAAGTGCTTGATTTCCTTTAATTTAGGAGTGAATATTTCATTAAATGGTGTTCACCAACGTGTAATTATAATATAGACAATTAAATTATATTTTATGACTATTAACCAAAAACTGGCTACAATCCAGACTGAGTTTAAATCGAAGAAGAGTAGGTTTAACTCCTTCGGCAAATATTATTTCCGATCAGCCGAAGATATCTTAGAAGCAATCAAACCGTTTTTACTAAAATACGGTGTAACAGTAACTGTTAATGAAAAATTAATAGTATCTGAACCTACACCGGTTATTAAGACAACAGCAACGATTCATGATGAGAAAGGTATGAGAATATCTACCTCAGCTATAGTCGGAGTAGACTTAATGCAAAAGGGTATGCAAACACCTCAGCAATTTGGTAGTGCATCCTCTTACGGTAAAAAATATGCTTTAGGAAATCTATTTCTAATTGATGATACTGCTGATAGCGATGCAGTAAACGATCACAGTACTGTTTTACCTGATGTTCAGAAAGCTAAGGACTATATAAAATCAGGAGGTACATTAGATCAAATTAAAAAGAAATATAAAGTAACAAAAGACCAAGAAAAGGAATTAACAACTTTATAAATGAAAAAAGAAGATATTCTAAAGAAGTTAACTAATGATGAACATTATTATGGAGACTTTGGAAAGAAATATTTAAGCGCTTCTGATGTGGGTGTATTATTAAAAAACCCACTTGCACTTAAACAAGAACAAAAGAAAACAGCTGCGTTTCTAGTTGGTGGATACTTTCATACCACTATCCTAGAACCGGATAAACTGAAACGGTACAAAATTATACCTGCTACCACTAGAAACACAAAGCTGTATAAGGAGATGTCCGATGGAGAACTTTGTTTATTGCAGCATGAAGTAGATGCTATACACATGATGTCTGACAAGATGTTATCTAATGATATTTGTAAAGATTTAATACAAGGAGAATTTGAAAAACCTATGATTACTAAAATAGGTGATTATATGTGGAAAGGTAAATGTGATGTATTAAATCATAATGAGAAGCTAGTTATTGATTTGAAGACAACAGCTGATATAAATAAATTTAGAAACTCTGCATTTAGATATAACTATGATTCACAAGCATATGTATATAGGAAACTATTTGGATATGATATGTTATTTATAGTTATAGATAAAACGACTCATCAAATTGGCATGTTCGATTGTTCAGATGAATTTTATGCATCTGGCAAAGACAAGGTTGAAAGAGCAATGGAAGCTTATGACTTGTTCTTTAAAACCAAGGACTTCGATCCTAAACAGTATTTCATAAGCAAAACACTTTAATATAATATAATATGGCAAGAACAAGAAAGAGAACGTGTGATGTCACTGGCATGCACACAAGTGTAAATAATTTTTACACGAATCAATCGCATGTAAAAGCTGTTGATAATTTAAGAAGACTGACGGGTGCTACAAAAACTCAGATGTCTAGAATGTTTAACCAATTAAATACTTATTAATATGGCAAGTATAATAGCTACAAGTATTAACCTTCAAGAAATACCTAAAGATAAAATTATCGAAGGTAAGAAAGGTAAATACCTACCTATTACAATTACTATTAATGATGAAGTAGATCAGTTTGGTAATCAAGGTCCTGTAGTCGTTCAACAAACGAAAGAGGAAAGAGATGCTAAAACTGCTAAAGTTTATCTTGGTAATGTAAAGGTAGTATGGACTAACGGCGACAACGTTGCTGTTGCTCCAAGAGATGGTCAGCCAACACAGGCAGCTCCGGCTCCTGCGGCTGCAGTAAAAGAAGACTTACCCTTTTAAATAATTATAGATGCAAGTAGAAAACAGAGAGATTAATGGATTTTTGATTGACGAGTTCAATCAACATGNTCTTGATGTGGGTAAAACACAGGGGATTTGTCCTCTGTGTTCTCACACCAGGAAACCTGAGAATAAGAAGAAAAAATGTGCTTCTTATGATTGGGAACGTGGTCTCGGTACTTGCCACAACTGTGATTCAACTTTTCAACTACACACTTACGAACGTAAGGGAGCTAGCGAACGAGAATATGTTCGTCCGAGTTTTTCTACAAAAACTCACAAAGCACCCAGTAGTAAAGTTGTAGAATGGTTTAAGTCAAGAGGAATAACTCAGGATACACTAGAAGCATTAAATGTTTCTGAGGGTCCTGAGTTTATGCCTCAAACTGGTAAGGAAGAGAATACAATTAAGTTTAATTACTTTATGGGTAATCAACTTATAAATATTAAATATAGAGATGGTGCTAAGAATTTTAAATTATATAAAGGCGCAGAAAAAGTATTTTATAATATTAACAGTATAGTTAATAACAATGCTTGCGTTATTGTAGAAGGAGAAATAGATGCATTATCATTACATGAGGCAGGTGTGCCTAACGTTATATCGGTACCTAATGGTGCTACGTTAAATCACAACAATTTAGATTACTTAGATAATTGTATAGATTATTTTGAGGACAAAGATAAAATAATTCTAGCAGTAGATGCTGATGAGCCTGGTCAAATGCTTAAACAAGAGTTTGTTCGTAGACTAGGAGCTGAGAATTGTTATTTAGTAGATTTTCAAGATTGTAAAGATGCTAATGAATATCTTGTTAAGTATGGTAAGAAAGAGCTAAGAGATGCTATACACAATGCTCATCAAGTACCATTAGAAAATGTAACAACCCTTAAAAATGTAGAAAATGATCTTAAAGACTTTGTACAACATGGTTTTAAACCCGGTTTTCAAATTGGTCTACAAAACTTTGACGAAATATTCAGTACATACACTGGTCAGTTCATCACTGTTACTGGGATACCTAGTAGCGGTAAGTCTGATTTTGTTGATCAAATGGTTGTAGGTTATAATAAAATGTATGGTTGGAAGACTGCATTTGCTAGTCCTGAAAATCAACCGATATATTTACATGCTCATAAATTAATGAGAAAAACATGGGGAGATATGCCTTCGCCTAGTGATATAGGTGGTGGTAAATGGAAAGAAGTATCTAATCATGTAAATGATAATTACTACTTTATTGATATGGATAAATACAGTTTAGAATCAGTACTTAGAAAAGGTGCTGAGCTAGTTAAACGTAAAGGTATTAAATGCCTTGTAATAGATCCTTATAATAAGATTAGAGATAATAACGCAGTTTCAGATGATGTTAATAGATATACTATGGACTACCTATCTAAGATAGAGCAGTTTTGCAAAAGGTATGACGTTTTAACGTTTATAGTAGCACATCCGACTAAAATGATGAGAGATCAAAATGGAAAAATACAAGAACCAACAATGTATAATATTAAAGGGGGAGGCGAATGGTATGACGCGTCTTATCACGGCCTTCTGGTACACAGGGATTACGATGCGAAGAACACTAAAGTTAAAGTGCTCAAAGTTAAGTTTCAAAATCTCGGAGAAAATGGAGGTGAATCTTTTTTTACCTGGGAACCAAAGTCTGGGTCGTTTGTACCGCAGATAAATGTATTAGACAAAGAAGATGACAGCGGCCTTCCGTGGGAAAAATAAATACGGTATGGGCGAGTATACTCGTACAACCGAAGAAGATGAAGCTGGATACTGGTGCTTACATAATGATATATGTATAACACCAAGACAAGCTAAATGGGGAGAACGATCTTGGTACATAGATATAGAAAAAGGTAAATACCCTAATAGAAGATTATTAGGTACATCACCTAAAGCTTATGGACCAGGAACAATATGGGAGAAAGTGTCTGAATATCAATTATATTATTACAATAAATATGGAAAATAAATTTTATAACGCTAATCATGCGTACAATTACTTATGGGATCATATAATAGAAACCGGTGTTGATTTTGATAATACCAAAGCTATATTTAATTGTGGTTTTAGGATTGAAAATCCTATGGATAACCACATTACAAACGAAGATCGTAATTGGAAGCATGAGTATGCTGAAGCCGAATGGCAGTGGTATTTATCAGGAGATAATAGTATCTCAAAACTAGGTACTATATATGGTAAGATACCACCAATATGGGTAAAAATGTCTAATCGCAAAGGTTGTGTAAATAGTAATTATGGTTGGCAATGGCAACGTGAAAATCAATTAGAGTACGTTATCAAAAAGCTAAGAAAACATAAAGAAACTAGACACGCAGCGATTAGTATATACGATTGTAAAGAGCATGACCAATACAAGAAAGATACCCCTTGTACGTATGCTGTTCAATTTACAATACTTAATGACAAACTGAATATGTCTGTCTATATGCGTTCTAATGACCTCTGGTACGGTTTCTGCAACGATCAATACTGTTTTAGTATGTTGCAAAAACTTGTTGCAGATAGGCTGTCTATGGACATCGGGTGGTATTACCACCACGCACATAACATGCATATATATAATGATAAACTTAATTAATTAATTATGACTTATTATATTTATCATATTCCAGGTAAAAAAATCGGTGTAACGTGTGACCTTAATAACCGGGTCACAGTACAACAAGGATATGATTCAACGGAATATGAAATACTAGAAAACTCTGATGATATAGATTATATATCATCTAAAGAGATAGAATTACAAAGAGAATATGGATACAAAGTAGATATGGTACCATATAAAAACCTTAAACCAAAAACAAGTATGAATATAAATGTAACTGAACAAACAACTACATTTCCATGTCCTATCAATAAGCTGAAAGGCCAATTGTTTGATAACATAGGTATGAAGTGGCAGACTGAACACGGTCAGCTAGATATAACACCTAGAACAATAGATTGGATAATGAAAAATGTAAAAACTTCTATGTTTAATAATGATAGAAGTTATGTATATAACAAAGCATTTGCTAGGTTTTACGACAACAATGATGTGTTTGCAAAACCAACTCCAGTTAAATGCTCTAAAAAACCATTAAAGATGTTTGAAAACATTAGACAATGGGCTGATGAAAGAGGACTGTATGATGCAGGCGATCCTAAAACACAATTAATCAAATTACAAGAAGAAATGGGCGAGTTAGCTAAAGCTACCTTAGAAAAAGATCACGATGAAGTTGTTGATGCAATAGGTGATATGGTTGTAGTATTAACTAACCTAGCACATTTAAACAACGTGCATATAGAAACGTGTATAGCAGAAGCATACAATGTAATATCTAAACGTACAGGTAAAATGGTTAACGGAACATTTGTGAAAGATGCAGATTAAAACAGAAGACAAGGTAGTACGATCAGTACTAAGGAAGATGGACGAACGTAGCTTAGTTGGCCAAGCCAAGTATGGAGCTATGATGCATGAAGAAATAGAAGGTAAAGACAAAGACCTTTTAGACTTCTTAACCGATGTACAAGAAGAAATAATGGATGCTTTATTGTATATTGAAGCTGCTAAAAAATGTTTAGAAGATGAGAAGAAAATTTAGGAGAAAAAAAGGACCTGTTCAATCACGTAAAGTCGTGGTTGACGGGATAACCTTTGCATCTGGATTAGAAAAATATATGCACTTAGCTCTTAAAAAAGCAAAGATACAAGCTGTGTATGAAGGACATACCTACGAGATATTTCCATCATATCAATTTGAATCTTCAGCTTTTGAAAGATGTGCTAATGGTAAAGGTGATTATAAAGATCGTGGAAATAAGAAAATATTAAATATATCTTATACACCAGACTTTATAGGTAGAGGCTTTATTATTGAATGCAAAGGTAGAGCCAACGAAAGTTTTCCATTAAGATGGAAGATGTTTAAAAAATATGTACAAGAACATTTACCAAATGTTATATTGTATAAACCTCAAAATCAAAAAGAATGCGACGAAACAATAAGGTTAATTTTAAAGAACAACAAGCTAAGGAAATAGCCAGAAGACATTATGCTTTGAGACAGATTGATAGATATATCAATTGGAGTGTTGGGGTTAGAGGTTTTTTAAAATGGAAAGATTTAAAAAATCAATATAAAAAATATAAACTAGAATTTTAATGGCAAGAAGAGCAATAGTACATATATATAAACCGGCTAGAAGAAAAAGACCGGGTGTACATTCAAAAAATAGAAATACTAATCAAAAGACCGGTAAGTATTATACTGGTCCTAAATATAAAGGACAAGGAAGATGAATGATATAAAAAGATGGGAACTAAGTTTTGGCCTATATGAAGGTTTATTATTTGGTTACAGAAATTATCCCGATTGGGATAACCACAAGATTGATCACGTGTTTTACGTGTTCATATTTGATATTTGTTTAACATTACATTACAACAATTAATATGGGATTATTTGACAATAGAATACCGTACAAACCTTTTGAGTATCCTGAGTACTACACAGAAGGCTGGTTAAAACAAGCTCAGGCGTTTTGGTTGCATACAGAGATCCCAATGAGTGGTGATGTAAAAGACTGGAATGAAAAGTTAACAAAAAAAGAAAAAAACCTAGTTGGTAATATACTACTGGGTTTTGCTCAGACTGAATGTGCAGTAAGTGATTACTGGACTCAGAAAGTAGTATCATGGTTTCCTAAACACGAAATACAGCAGATGGCCATGATGTTTGGAAGTCAAGAGACAATACATGCTGTAGCTTATAGTTATTTAAATGAGACATTGGGACTTGAAGACTTTGAAGCGTTTTTACATGAGCCAGCTACGGCTGAGCGTTTTGATAATCTCGTTTCATATGATGGCACCGATCCTATTGAAATTGGTAGATCATTGGCTGTTTTTAGTGCTTTTGCAGAAGGAGTTTCTTTATACTCTGCTTTTGCAGTACTTTATAGCTTTCAATTACGTAATTTACTTAAAGGTGTTGGGCAACAAATGAAATGGTCCGTAAGGGACGAATCTCTACACTCAAGAATGGGTTGTAGATTATTTAGACATATGTGTGAAGAAAAAGACTTTTTAAAAGAAGCTTGTAAACCACATATTACTGAAGCAGCACATGTAATGCATGATGCTGAAATGAAATATATAGACAAGATGTTTGAAGCGGGGGATATCGAAGGGTTGAAATCTTATGATTTAAAACAATTTATAAAGAAAAGATTAAATGAAAAACTTACTGAGCTCGGTTACCTCGATCTCTCAGAAGAATTTGAATACGATAAAGAAGCCGCGAAAAATTTGGATTGGTTTTACCATCTTACTGGTGGGCATACTCACACTGACTTTTTTGCGATCAGACCGACCGACTACAGCAAAGCAAATGAGGGAGAGGACTTCGAAAATATCTGGTAAATGAGTTGGAAACAAAAAGTACTAAAATTCTTAGTAAGAAGTAGAAGATTAACACCTGGTGAAAAGCTAGCAAGTAGGATTGGTTATTTTGGAGCTGGCTTCTTAGTTGCAGCACAGTGGACAATAGAACCTATGCTATACATAGCTGGCTTTTGCTGTGTGTTGATACAAGTAGCATCAAGAAAACAATGGAATCTTGTTGCATTAAATATTAATGGGCTTGTTGCCTGGATAAAACACTTAATAACATAATGTGGAGTAATAGATGGATAAAAGGTCAGGACTACCCAGAGTGGGCAGAAGCTGACGTATACAAAAAAACAATTCAAGGAGGATATTTATATAATGGAGAAACACCAAAAGAAGCGTATCAAAGAGTTGCTGAAACAGTTGCTAGAAGACTTAAAAAACCAGAGATGGCGGAAGTCTTTTTCGATTATATCTGGAAAGGCTGGCTTTGTCTTGCTAGTCCTGTTCTTAGTAATACAGGTACTGAAAGGGGTTTACCTATATCATGTTTTGGTATCGATGTTGCAGACAGTATCTTAGACATTGGAACTAAAAATTTAGAGATGATGTTACTAGCTAAACACGGAGGTGGTGTTGGAGTTGGTATAAATCAAATCCGCCCAGCTGGGGCAGAAATTACAATGAACGGTACATCAGATGGTGTTGTACCATTTTGTAAATTATATGACTCTAGTATATTAGCTACTAATCAAGGAGCTGTACGTAGAGGCGCTGCATCAGTTAATTTAAATATAGATCACAAAGATTGGGAAGAGTGGTTAGAAATAAGAGAACCTAAAGGTGATATTAATAGACAATCACTAAACCTACATCAATGTACTATAATCGGTGATAAGTTTATGCGTAAGCTTAGAGACGGTGATAAAGTTGCAAGACGTAAATGGGGTAAATTACTTCAAAAACGTAAAGCAACTGGAGAACCTTATATAATGTATAAAGGTAATGTTAATAAACAAAACCCTTCTGCATATAAGGATAATGCTCTGAAAGTATTTATGACAAATATATGTTCAGAGATAGTGTTACACACAGATGAAAATCATAGCTTTGTATGTTGTTTATCTAGTTTAAATCTAGCTAAATATCATGAATGGAAAGATAGTAATTTAATCTATGATAGTATATGGTTTTTAGATGGTGTATTAGAAGAATTTATACAAAAAGCAAAAAATAGAAGGGGTTTTGAAAATGCTGTAAGATCTGCTGAAAAAGGTAGAGCACTTGGTTTAGGTGTTTTAGGTTGGCATACATACTTACAACAAAAAGGATTTCCCTTCGAAGGATTATTAGCACAATATGAAACAAGAAGAATATTTTCACAAATTAAAATCGAGTCTGAAAGAGCTAGCATGGCGCTTGCGGATGTTTATGGAGAACCTCTTTGGTGTGTTGGCACTGGTTTTCGCAATACTCATCTCCGTGCCATTGCACCTACCGTCAGCAATAGCAAACTGGCTGGAAACATTTCGCCAGGCATCGAACCGTGGGCAGCTAACGTCTTTACAGACCAAAGTGCAAAAGGAACTTTCATCAGAAAAAACCCTACACTTGTAAATGTATTAGAAGAAAATAATTTAAACACTGAAAAAATTTGGAAACAAATTTTAAAAGACGGTGGATCTGTACAAGGCATTAAAGCTTTAGATAAAATTATGGTAGGACCAGATAAAGATATACCTATTAAAGAGGTTTATAAAACTTTTAAAGAAATAAATCAATTAGAATTAGTTAATCAAGCTGGAATAAGACAACAGTATATAGATCAAGCTGTAAGTTTAAATCTAGCGTTCCCGGCCCAGGTAGATCCTAAGTTTATTAACAAAGTACACTTAGAAGCTTGGAAAAAAGGAATTAAAACTTTATATTATATGAGAACAGAATCAGTATTAAGAGGTGATATAGCTGATGCAGCTATGAACGAAAATTGTTTAAGTTGTGATGGATAGTTTTGAAGAGTTAATATACCCAATGACAATGCAAGAGTTTTTTACCCAATATTGGGGTAAAGAACACTTTGTGTTAAAATCAAACTGTGGAGTTTGTAAAGACTGGATGAAAAACCTATACACATGGGATCATTTTAATCAATATGTAAATCAATATCCTGATATAAAAAATTTACAAATATTAAATTATGATGATAACGATGATAGGTTTTGTTTAGATAAAGTTAAGTCAGGTAAATTAAATCAACCATTTTTTACTAAAAAACAAGTATATGATTTTTGGAAAAACGGTAAATCATTTGTTATACCTATGGCTGAATATCAAAATGAAGGCTTAGTTAATATATGTAGCGGTGTAGAAAATTACTTTGGTAGAGGTTGCGCTAATGTTTATTGTTCACCACAACCAAACTCAAGAAGTTTTCCACCACATGCGGATAGTACTGAAAACTTTTTGTTACATAATTATGGTAAAACAAAATGGACAATGTATAAAGAGTTTAAAGGAGAAAAACCTAGAACAATTTTAGCTGAATATGAATTAGAACCTGGAGATTTATTATATATACCTATAGGTCAATATCATAAAGCAGAGTCTATGACACCTAGAATATCTACTAGTATACATTTTCCTAATAAGAAAAATCAAAGTCTAAAACATTTTAAACTAGGTAAAGAGAATAGATCTCCTTATTATAATTTTAAATATTTTTTAAATGAAGATAGCGATAGTAAATCATAACCCTGTACTAGGGATAAACAATAGTATATCAAATAAAGTGTATGATTGTTTTTGTGGTAGATATGTACCATATAAGGTTAGAGATGTTAAAGGTATAGAAGACAGTAAACACGTTGGCGTTTTTTTCTTAGATGAAAAAAATCCAGAGTTAGTAAATAAAATTTTAAACTTAATAAAAAATGAAAGCAGGAAAGATTTGGGGTAAAACTGAAAAGGTCCACGCGAACGGAGTATTTGAGTTTCACAGAATAGAATTTAACGAAGGATTTAAATGTTCAGAGCATGAGCATAAATTTAAATGGAATGGATTTTATGTTGAATCCGGAACAATGCTTGTCAGAGTATGGCAAGATGATCAAGGTCTTGTTGATGAGACAATACTCAGGCCTGGAGATTTTACTATGGTAAAACCAGGAAAGTTTCATCAGTTTGAAGGTATTGACAAAGGTGTAGCTTTTGAATTATATTGGGCTGAGTTTAATCACGACGATATAAATAGAAGATCATCAGGTACAGAAGTATGAAGAATATAGCTGTAGTAATACCAGCAAGGCTGAATAGTACTAGACTCAAACATAAGATGTTAATAAAGTTCGATGATGAACCTTTAATACGTCTTGTGTTTGATAAAGTACGTATGATGGGATTTGATACTTTTGTAGCAACTGATAGTAAACGTATAGCTAAGTTAATACCAAATAAATGGTGTATCATGACAGGTAAAGCAAACAATGGTACACATAGATTATCTAAACGAGCTGTTATAGATTTAGTAGGTAATTACGATTATGTAATGAATATACAAGGAGATATGATTGATGTAAATCATGAAACTATAAAACCTATTAAGAAAAGATTATTATCACCATTTAGTCCATTGTGTTTAACAGCATACACAAAAGGAGCTAAACCAAATGATGTTAAAGTTATACACCAAAATAATAAAGCATTATGGTTTACAAGATCTGATATAGGTTATGGTGACAGACATTTAGGTATATACGCTTACTCACCTTATTTGTTAAAAGCATATAGAGGTATGCAAGATAAATATACTAAAGAAAATCTAGAACAGAATAGAATACTAGGTTTGTACGATATAGAAGTAATAGAAACAAAATATGAGGGATATGAAATCAACACCCAAGGAGATGTCAACAGAAGACAAATACAAAGCCTTACACAGGGGTGGTAAATACAAAGTATTAAAAAGAGACGGATCTATTTTAATAAAAACCACTGGTTATGGTAGTGGTGGAGGATTTAAAACTGTAATTAAAACTATTAAAAAACACGTTGATCAAAACCCAGGCACTTTTTTATTAGACTATGGTTGTGGATCAGCAAAGATTTGGCATGATAAACAAATGAGTTTAGGTAATACAACAGTTGTAGAATACCTTGGTGAAAATCTTTCTGGTTTTTATAGATACGATCCTTTTCACCCTAAGTATGATACAAGACCAGAGAATAAGTTTAATTTGGTTGTTGTTGCTGAAGTTATAGAACACTTGCCATTAGAAGAAATACCAGTATTATTAAAAGACATAGCTAGTTTAGCTTCTGATAAAATAATTTTTACTATACCACAAAGCCCATCAAATGCGTACTTTATGGATGGTGAAAACATGCATTGTACACTAATGTCAAAAGATGACTGGATAAAATTAATAAGAAAATATATACCTAAAAATACAATAACAATAAAATATACACCATGAAAAAACCAATGTTAATTGCAGGACCTTGTAGTCTTGAAGACTGGCACACGGTAAGCACAACCGCTAAATATGGTAAATGTCTTGCTGCTAAATATGGCTTTGATTATATATTTAAAGGATCATTTGATAAAGCTAATAGAACATCTGTATTATCTAAAAGAGGTATAGGTATAGATGAAGCTAAATTTATGTTTAGATCTCTTAGAGAATATGGTATAGAAAAGATCACAACAGACATACATGAACCATGGCAAGCTAAAGCGCTAGAGCCATACGTAGATATAATACAAATACCTGCTTACNTATGTAGACAAACTGATTTATTAGTTGCTGCAGGTGAAACAGGTAGAACTGTTAATATAAAGAAAGGACAATTTATTAGTGGTAAGAATATGATACATGCTATCAATAAAGTAAGGAGCACAGGTAATGAAGATGTTATGTTAACTGAAAGAGGTAGTATGTTTGGTATGGGAGATCTTGTCGTAGATTTTAGGCAGATAATTGATATGAAAGATTTAGGTGTACCAGTTATAATAGATTGTACTCATTCAATGCAAAAACCTAACTCAGGTGATACAACAGACGGTAATCCAAAGTATGCTATACACTTAGCTAAAGCTGCCAAAGCATTAAGCGTTGACGGTTATTTCTTTGAGATACATCCAAAACCAGAAGAGGCTTGGAGTGATGGATCGAATATGATCCAGTTAGATAAGTTTGATGATATGTTAAAAGCTATTTCTTAGTTTTTTCAAAAGCAGATATTCCAAAGCAACCTAATGTAACCCATACAAATGAGTTATATATTACTTCATTAATTTCTAACCCACCATCTACATAGATAATACTTGTTACAAGATCTGCTACAGCAAATAAAGTCATAACTATAAAAGATGCAAACCCTATTATATTCTTCTCATTTATTTCGTTTTTATCTTGAAACAATTTCCACATAACTAAGACTCTTTATTATTATTACAGAATGATCTAGCAGCTTCCTTGCTAGCAAATCCCCACTTTTTTAAAGCTTTACTTAAACTACTTGGAGTACCGTTGTCATCAGTCATTGATCCGTCCATGCTACCAAATCTACAAGCAAATGAAACTCTACGTGGATTAGTACCTGATGTAAGCTTTTTACCCATTGTAGGATTTTCTTTTCTCATTTCTCTATTTTCCTTATTATATTGTTGTTCACTTATTTTAAATGGTGATCCTGTTGGTACACATTTATCTTTTCCATCTACTGTTCCAGCAAATCTATAACCTTTCCAACACGCCATGCCATCAGCACCTTGTTCTTTACCTTCTTTATTTTTAGCTTTAAATGGAGTTGGAGTTTGAGTTGAATATTTACCTAGCGCTCTTGGGCCGCAACCTTTTCTTATTGGACTTATCATGTTTTTATTTTTTAACTTTTCCAGTTTGTTTTACCACGTGTTGTTCTTGAACCTGTGTTTCTACTTCTTGTTCCTCTTTCTAATACATAAGGAGCATTTACCTTGCTCCAATCTACAAACTCATCATATGATTTACTATTATTAAATGCATCTGTAAACCACTGCACTTGCTCTGGATTATTTCTTCCTTCAAAATCTTCTTTCCAAGTTCCAGCTCTAAAAGAGTCACCAAAATTTCCTCTAACTTTTCTTTTTAAAAATTCTAGCATTGAACCTCCATGATCTTTATATATATGATCTTGTCCTTTTGACCAATGCTCTGTATTTTCCCAATCATCTCTAGTTTGAGTTTCTACTTGACTATCTCTCCAATTTTGAGCTTCATTTGCGAATGTTTCAAAATCTGAATAATTATCTTGAACACCATCTTTATTTAATTCCCATATTTCTCTATCAGTTGTACCTGTACCACTAACATCAATCTTTCTTGTTCTTACGTTAGCTGTTTCTTCGTCACCACCTTCATAGTTCCATTCGCCACCTCCATCTACTGTTTGTTTAAAAGCAGAGGGTGTATTTTTGTACTTTAATTTAAAAGGCATAATTAATTATTTTTTCTTGGATTATTAACTGCTGGGTTTGGTGGGTTTGCTGGTGGATTAGTTATTCTATCTACTCTAGGAGCAATTGAATTATTATTACTTTGACTTATATTTGGGTTATTGTTGTTGTTAGGGAGAGGTCTATAATCATTTATATTTGGATTAAAACCATGATTTCTCCATGGAGTATAATAAAAAGTATTATATCCTATAGGGTATCTATTTGTTGGATAAGTATTGTAATTATATATAGGTCTTATAACATCAATAGGTAATTTTAATGTATCTCCTTCTGCAGTTACAGCTAGTACAGACGTTATCTTCATTTGAGGTTGTCTATATACTGTACAGCTAGATAATACACCTAATAAAATTATAGCAGCCATAACCGCTATTGATATTACTTTACCATAATCTCTTTGTCTTTCTGTCATATTACCATATATTTTGTTTTACCGCCGTCGCGATAAGCTTTTAAACATCTATTTCTATTTGAGCCTGGATCAACATAACTCACATGTACCCAATCAGGATTTTCATCTGTACCAAATTCCCATATCATCTGATCGTAATCTAAGTTAGCTCTAATCCAATCAAACATTGCAGCATTAGAAGCATGGCCGAATGTATCATCAATATCCATAGCTTGTCCGTGACAATGTTGTGATTTTTTAGATCCACCAATAGCTTCATTAAGTTCAGGTCCACGATAGAACGAATTTATCTTTATAGGACCTCCTACGTGAGTTCTAAGGGGTTCAAATATCTTTTCTGACAAGAGCTTCATGTTTTGTAAATGCTTATCAGAGGGATCATTTTTTAAACCTAGCCTCAAAGCAGTTATACTATGTACTCCTTCTTTATAAGAGACATGCTTAGTTAATTTTTCCATTACTTTTTTAATGCTTGCTTTACAGCTTTAGCTTTAGCTCTTAATTTAGCAGCTTTATCTTTTATATCACTAGCTTTAGCTAATATAATCTCATCCACAGTAGTTTTACTCCATAGTAAAACCCACATATCTTTCCAGTATTCTTTTGTTAATTTCCACATATTGTTAATTTTTATAAGGTATTAATTTGTTTAGTTTTTCTTTGCGTTCTTCACACCCACAATCTTTTCCAAATATTCTCTTTACAACAGGTTTGATACCTATTGCAACTGTTACTTTTTCTATAGTATCTCCTAATCCCTTAGAATTTTGATGCTTCGTTGACTTCATTAATCGCTTCTTGTATCTCTTCTAAATCAGTTGGCATTGCTAAATCTAAACCAGCTTTCCAAACATCTTCTTTTACACCACCTTTAAATAAGATTATTGTTGGCGCCATACGGACTTTATATTCTTTTTTAGTAATCGGAGCCTTGGCAATATCCACTCTGTAATAAACTGCATTTTCAATCTTATCCCAATCGGCAAAACAATTAGCAGCATTAAAGGAAGCCCAAAACTCCACAACAATAGGAAGTTTATCATCGTCTCCGAATCTGTGGTGTTCATTAATTTTTTCTTCAAAGTTCGAATCCTCGATCCAATACTTTTCTGGTACGTCTTGTTGAGCAAATGCTAAAGTAGTTAATAGTGTTAAAAATATTGTAAATAAAAATTTCATTGTTATCTATTTTTTTGAATTTCGTATAATCGTTCATCGATTTTATCGAGTTTTTCCTTCATTTCCTCTACGTCCTCTTGGGTGTTCATGATAGTTTCTCTGATCAATTCGTCTTTTAGATCATACTCTACACGATCTATAACTGGTTCAGGTAACTCCTTAGCTAAAGCAATATCAGCTTGCAAAGCAAACCACATACCTACTAGTGTTACAATACCTGCACCTATCATGCCTAATGTTTTTAAATCTAGTGTTATTTTAGTTTCTTCGCCTATTTGCTTTGCCATAGTTATTTCATTGTTATGTTAATTCCAAAATTTGTACTATAAATTTCTGAATCCCAGAATTTAGTATATTCACCCTCTACAAATATACCTAGCATCTTACCAACTTTCCAACCAAACATTAAACCTGCTTGGTAATCACTCCATTGCTCAGGTGTTGAATCTTGTCTCAAACCACCTTTACCCCAATTACCTCTATTAAGATAACTAAAATCCTCATCACCTTTTAAGTATTTGTGATAAGGTAGTATCCAGTTAGCATAAGCGTGCATCCAGAATTTATTTTTGTAGTGATAAAAATCAGCTCCCACTACAGGTGCAATTTCACCATAAGGATCTAATAGATCCCAAATGTCATTATTGTAACGGTTCATAAGATCAGGAAATACCTCATCTCTAAACACTTCGTCTGTATGAGCAACTAATACGTCATTCTCGTCCATCCAAAACCATGCTGGAAATTGTACGAAGTTTCCATCTTGATCATAATAATTAGCTACATAATAAGTATCATAGTATCCATACTCATAACCAAGAGTATACCATGGGTTCGCAGCTGTACCATCATCATTTTGTTCGTTTAACCATATTTCAATTGGATTATATCCGTAAGCTTTTTCATGAGTACGATATATAGCTCCAGCTGATATACTAAATTTCTTTCCAATAGGTAATCTTGCTCTAGCTTCTGCTGATTGATATTTAAAACCTATGTTTCCTTGTTCTCTTTGCTCTAGTTTTACTATGTGGTTATCACCAGTATGTCTTAAAAAATATCTACTGTTAATCCATTCTTCTCCACGTTTTCTTTCTTTTTCATAATGTATTAAGTATTCAAAGCCTTTTATTGCAGCTGTAGGAGCAGATAAACCAACGTTATTTTCGTCTTCACCTATACCGTTATAAAAGTTTGCACCTTTAACTTCATAGTCAAATCTAGCTAGTTTTCTAAAACCAATACCGTATCTATAATCAAATGGGTGATATATTGTTTGATCAACAACATCAGGGATAGCATATAAGTTATCAGGATCCGTTCTAACAAAAAAGTCAGGTCTTTGTGTTTCATACGCACTACCTATATTTCCAGCAGCGTAAAACGTTCCGTATTTGAAAAAATCTTTATATAAATCTTTAAAAAAGTTTGATTTCTTCTTTGTTTTGATAGCCTCTGTGTAGGTTATCTCTTGGGCAAAAGTATTGCCAGATAATAATAGTATTATAATTATCAGTAGTTTTTTCATAGTTAAGTCTTTATATTCTTATATTATCACTTATTTTTTTCTTTTTTTATAATTTTCAAGTGCTCTTTTACGTGCTTCGTCTTTGCTTTTATTGTATTTATTTGGATTTCTTGATTTATCTCTTAGCTTATCTTTTTTTACTTTTTCTTTTAATTTAGCTCTATTAGGATCAGCAACAGATCCAAGGTCCCATGTATTCCAACCCATAAAGTTAGCTATTCTCTGCCAAGTTGCATTTTGATTATTCAAAGAAGCTCTAACATTATTTAGTTTATTAAATACTCTATCTAAAGGAACGTTAGTAAAACCAGAAACAACATTACCAACCGCATTGTACGCAGGACTTCTTAAATCAAAGCCATATTCAGCCATTATATCTTTATTAAACCTATACTCTTGTATACCAGAATATACTCTTCTAAGTTTACTTCCAATTGGTGGTGATAAATTTGCAAATTCAATAACAGTGTAAGTGTGATCAGCCATAAATCCTTTATCTTCTTGTTCTTTAAATTTAAGTAAAATATTTTTAAGAGTAGATACACCGGCACCATAAACACCACCACCTCTTAATATTGTATCCATCATGTTATTCATTATTCTATGTCTCTTTTTAAGAAACATTTTATCTTTTTCTTCTTCATCTTCTTCAAATACAACTGCAAACAATGCTGATTGCATAGATGTAAATATTAAGTTTTGAACAAAACTATAATATACTAATTTTGAAATATTTGTTTTAGCATCACCCCTACCATTTTTGAGATCAAGAAAAGCTTTCTTAGTTAACCTCATATACTGCATTGGTGTATTTTGGAACGCGAGTATTAATCTACCTAATGGTCCAGCTTGTTGCATTGAAATCATATCAGGTCTAGCTGACTGCTGTGTTGCTTCTGATATATCTGCAAAATCTTGAAAAGCTTGTTTTTCAGCTTCTGCTTGAGACATACCTTCAGCTAAATAAGTATTAATTCTATTTCTGTACATTGTAGCACCACCTGAAGCAATAGCAAAACTATCCGCTAGCTGTGTTGGTGTAAAACCTACTCTTAACAAAGCTCTTAACAAAGCTGTTGGATTACCATTTTTACCTTTAACTGCCGATGCAATTTCAGCTTCGTTTACATCTGTTTGTAAACCAGCTCTTCTTTGCTTTAGCATGTCTGAATTAAATATGTACACAAAATCTTTTACATATTGATCCCAATTAGCTACAGCTGCAGCTGCTTTTAATGGATTGTTGTCACTCCAGTTAACAAAGTTTACCATTGATATTGTTTGTAAAACTGCAGATCTCATATTGAAGAACATAATAGCACCAACAGAGTTATTAACCCAATCTGAAAATCTATTTACTAATTTATTATTACCAAATTTTCTATTAGTACCATTTTCCATTCTCCATAACATATCTTCTAAAGCTTCTCTAAAATCAGTACCATAGATAGATTCTATTTTATTTAAATTCTTTTTACTAAATATAATATTCTTAGCTTCTATCCATTCTTTAAGGTAGTGTTTTCTACCTTGTTTCATTGTTATGTCGTTTATATCTTTAGCTACATTACCAACAGTCCAGTTTTCATCTGGCTTAGTATAACCTTGATCTTTAGTTAATTTAATTAAACCATTACCAAAAGCTTTATAACCAGCGTTATTTTCTATAGCTTTTACTAAAGCATTTATTTCTTTTTTAGATATACCAGGTATTTCGTATCCTAACTTGTTCCACACATATACTCTAATACCATCTGAAACAGTGAAAGGTCCAACTCCTATATCTTCATTTAATTCAGCTGTAACAACAGGTTCTAACTTTTTTAATTCTTGCAACCCGTTTAAATAAATCTGTTTAGCTTGGTTTATTTTTTGAATAGCTCTAGAAAAAGGATCAAATAATGTTTCTTTAAAAAACTTATAATGATTATTACCTTGTTCACCTTTACCCATAAACATATACATAAGACCAACAAAATCTTCAGCGCCTGGTGGCATCCACCAAGAATTTTTTACTTGTGATCCTTTTGATTTAGCAGCTGCGTCACTAACATTTGTTTTTGCATTTACACCGCTTTGCTCATATATTATATTGTTCATTTCAGCGTCTAGATCTGATTTACTATATTGTATACTTCTTGACGGTGTTAATACTTTTCTTTCACCAGTCATAGGATCTATATTTGGTCCTCTTCTGTCAAGAACAATAACTTCTAAAGCATATTTGAACGCATCTTTAATTTCTTTATTCTTCTCTTGTGGAATGAGTTTCCTTAATTCATCAGGTGATCTTTCATTTATAGCTTTTTGAGCTACTTTTGCTATTTCTAATTTTTTTCTCCAATATTCTTTAGTGTTGTAACGTTGAATACGATTACCAATATCATCTGCTAAAAAAAGATTTGTTTCGATGTTATCTATATTATACTTACTAAACTGAACTTGTTTAACCTTATGATTTACATCAACAACTTCTAATACTTTTTGTACAGCTTCTACGTTTTTATAAGCGTCATCTACAAAATAAAAGTCGTTATACCCATTAGCTGCTTTATCTATAACCCATTCAGCTTTAGCATCAGGTCTACCATCTTCTAAACCTGTTATGTTTTCAATAGGTATTTCTAAACCTAATTCTTTCATAAATTTATATATAGCTGGAGCAGCTTGTTGAGGTCTTGCTGTTAATATAAATATATGTTTATTACCAAACTTACCAATAGCTTTTCTAAGTTTAGCAACTAGTGGCCCAGGTTTACCATTTATAACCTCGTTAAATTGTTTAAAATCAAACTCAGCTCCCTGTGCTTCTAGCTCAGAAGCTTTTACAGCAAATTCAGCAGGTGTTATTTCAGTTACAGTATTGTCAGGCATTTTAACTATAATCTTACTATCACTATATGCTAATGTATCGTCAAAATCAAATATACTTATACCTTTATGAGGAGCATCAGGATCTCTAGCTATTTCAATTGCTTTGTTTACTTTTTGTTGTAACTCAAAATCTGATTTACTATATTGTATTAAACTAGGAGCAATAACCTTATCTTCAACAACATCATACATGTACATAGGTAGATCATCATATCTAGTTTCAAATTGACTATCACCAGGTTTATGGTTAATACCCATTTTACTTCTACGACCACTTTTACTTAAAGCATCGTCTTGTTTTTGAGGTATTATAGCTACATCATAATTTGCTACTTCTTTTTGTAATAATGTTTTATTACCCGTTACAACATATAAATAAGCTAAATCTCTTATATAGTTTGCTGGTGACATATGTTCTAATACCCATTTATCATCTTTATAAGCTAGCCCTTGTTTTATTTGTTCTTCTTTACTTAATAAATTACCATTTTTATCACTAGGTAAATATCTAGGACCAGCCATTACCTTACCAGGACTAAACTGATTTGCAAATAAATTAGTTAATAACCATTGTACAGCTCCTAAGCTTATGTTACCATTATCGTAACCTTCTTTTATTTTAGGTAACAACACATCCAACATAAAATCTTTTTCAGCTTTAGAATCTTCGTATATTTCTTTTACAGCTTGTTTTTTACCATTATCATCTAGGTTATTATAATCGCTATCTTCATTAACATACCATTGTCCATGCTTATATGTATTATCATTTCTTGCTTGACCTCTTTCTGGTTTAAAACCTAAATTATCTTGCGCGTCCTTAGCGTTAGCAAATATAGAATCTCTAACTGTAGGTTTTACCATTTTACCTTTTTTATTTTTCTTTAATGGTATTTCAATTAGCTCTGATGCTTTTACTAATATATTTTTTATAGCTCCTTTAGCTTTAAAACCAGCTAATCTAGCAGGCATGTAAACAGAAGGATAAATGTATTTTATAAAATCTGCTAAAGATATATCAGAATCAAATAACCATTTTACAGCTTGCCTAACATCATTTAAACTACTTCTACTATTAAAATCTTTTTCATTTTTTAAACCTAACTTAGCGTTTATACTATCCATGTCAGTAGCTTCTTTTAAATTGTAGCTAACGTTTTGTATTAAGAAGTCAACAGTTTTTTCTACATTATATTTTTTAGCTTTAACAACTGAGTCTTTTATTTTCCACTCAGAACCTATTTCTCTAGCAATTAACCTAGCTTCTTCTTTAGTTATTCCTAATTCTGCTACATTATTTACTAATATATCTCTTATAGTTTTTTCTATGTAATTATCAACTTGTTTAAAGTTTTCAATAAAACTACCTCTATGTTCTGTTATTAATGATAATATTTTAGGTATAAGTTTTTTATTAGGTTTTATATCGTTTTCTATATCTCCTCTAGTTATAGAATGAGCAGTTTTACTAAACTGAACTACATCACCATCCATATTTTCTTCAGTCTTAGGATCTAAATATACTTGAATATCTTTTATTAACTTTTCAACTTGTATAACAGCTGTGGTACTACTATGTAGATTAGCTTTTTTAACCATACCTTCAACGATTTTAGTATCGTTTAATATATTGCCTAATTCTATTTGCACAAAATTACCAGCCATATCATTAGCAAGTTGCTTTTGTCTAGCTCTCAATGTTGTTAAACCACCTTGTGTAAAATATTTTATAAATGTTGCTTTTAAAGGTTTAGATATTTTATGATCTACCTTTCTATAATAACTATCTTTTTTAAGTAAAGGATTATCTTTCTTTAAATTCTTTTTATCTGTAACACCTATTTTTTCTTTACTAAATATTGTGTTAAGTTTTTTAAGTCTAGCAACAGGGTAAGCTTTTATTATATCTTCAAAGCCCATTGTTAACATTTCCATGTATTGATCTGGAATTACTGCTACATTTTTACCATCTACTTTTTTAGACTTAATTGGTCCGAGCTCGTTTAATACTTTATCTGTTATATCTTTATTTATTAAAGCTTCTATTTTAGCTATTAATTTTTCAACCTCTTCAGTTATTTTTTTATTTCTATTAGCTCTTGCTGCTGGATTTGGATCAGTACCTGCTAATTTAACTAATGTAGATAAAGCACTTGTTACAAGGTTTTTTATTTGTCCTTCTAGTTTTTTATTATAAAAAGGTTCACCTTCTACATTTTTAATAACCTTGTTAAAGTTATTTTGTTTTCTTTGTTTTCTTGACGTATCTTTTTTAGTTTCTTTAGCTTTAACATTTTTAGCTTCTGATATATCTACACCCATTTGCTCAACACCACCAATAGCTTTAGCTCTAGTAAATATTTCAGCTTGTCTATTTTTAAGTGTTGATCCTAAAAAGGTTGTTACTTCGTTGTCTGGATTATAAGTATTAAATAATGGAGTTTTACGGCTGACCTTATTACCGTTTGGTAATGTTACCGTTGGGAATATACCAAGCATTTGTTCTGCAACAGCTTCTTTAACTGCCTCGATTGGTATTTGGCCATTAGGATCGAATTTTAGTGCGTTACTAATTACAGGCCAGTTTCTTTCTATTAAAGCTTCTACAGCTCCAAATCTATCTTCTTGTGTAGATTGTGGTGAGTTTATTATATCAACTAGTGATTTATTATCTATTTCAAGATCTAAAAATTGTTGCGCTCTTGGATTAACTTCTTTAGAAAATTGTAACTGTAAATCTTTAGATTCTTGTAAACCACCTTCTTGTGCTAGATCAGTATCACCAATAGCTTGTTTAGCTTCTTTTGTTAGTTTTCCTTCTTGTACGCTTTTGCCATATGTTTTCATAAAGTTATAAACACCTTTTCCGTCTTTAAAACTTATATTATCAAAACCTTCACCTTTAAATAAACCTACAACAGCGTCACCTACTTTTTCAAGTAAGCTTTTATCATAATTAATTCTTTCTTGGGCTAACATATCTGCAAACACATTAACATACTCTGTGTCGTACTCCGCACCAGTATAACCTCTGTCTTTCATTTCTTGATCAACAGCTGATCTTTGTGCCCATGTCATAGATCTTCTAAACTGTTTAACCATTTTACCTTGAGCTATTCTATCTCCTACTTTAGCGTTTAATATTTTATGTAAGAATTCGTGACTACCAACACCAATTTGACCTTGTTCGCTAGCTACTTCTTTATTAATAAATATTTTACCACCAACAGTAAATCCAGCTACTTTACCACTTTGATCTTTAAACTCTTGTTTTTGTTTTTTATCAACTTCACTAAGACCTTCCATTGCTTGTTCAGTCTCTTTAGTTGTATTTAAAACTGTTGTTTGTAAACCTTTTGCTGCATCTTCTTTAGACACTGTATCTTTTACAAACTTAATATTGTCTTCTAACTTCATGTCTTGAAGTTTTTGTCTAGCGTCTTTATATTCTTTTTCAAAACCTACTCTAGCAGTTTCAAATTCTGAATCAGATATTACACCTGCTCTTTTCTTCCTATGTAATTCAGTTATTTTAAAAGCAGCAGCATCAGCTAAATCTGATAAACTATTTATTTCATTTAACTGATCGTTGCTTAAGTTATTATATATTTTATTTCCTTTTCTTACAGAATCAGCAATATCTTGTTCTAATACATCTATTTGCTTTTGTATACCTTCAGCAGTAGTTGCGTCTTTTGTGCCTTTAAGTTTTATTCTTAAATCACCTATTTTATCTATGTTTTCACTAACCTTTTTTCCATCAACAACGGATCTTATATTGCTTAGTGATTTAGCAGCGCTTCCACCACCAACAATACCACCACCACCAAGGAAACCTTGTATACCAGCTTCTAAACCCTCTTCGCTAAATAGAGCTTCTATAGCAGCATCAACTGGATTAGCGTCTATATCTGTACCAGCTACCCTACCCATTTCAGAGTTTACCTCATCACCGACATGCTGTAATATCTCCGTGTTGAATTCTGCAAATCCACCACCAAGCATATTCATTACATCTCTACCGTTTTTACTATAAAATATTTTATTAGTTAATTGCTTAGGTATCATTTTTAAGAATGGTGCTCCTCTACCTCTAGTAGCTATTAATGTTGCTGGAACTATTGATTCTAAAGCTGTATTGACAACACCCATTGCTACTGGTATTTTACTTTCTGCATCACCGGATTTTATTAACTCCTCTAGACTAACACCTGTATTTTGAGCTTTTTGTTTATTATACTCTACATAGTTATTAGCTATAAAGTCAGATAAGAAACCACCACCTACTGTACCAGCACCATAAGCAACACTACCTAACATATTTGTTATAGCATTGAATGATCCAGCTAACACTCCACCAACATCTCCTTTCTTCCAACTTTCAACAACACCAAGTGTTCGTTTTGTTTTTTCTTGTTCTTTCTTATACGCTTCTATAGCTTGTATCGTGTGTTCATCACCAACCTCAAACCCAATAAAACCACTTTTATCCTTTTTTTGTCTACCTGTTAAGATTTGATATATTCCGTTACTTGCTATGTCTTTTGCAGAACCAGCACCATCGTCACTAAACCACCACTCGCCAACATCCCAGATCATTTCACCTAGGTTCTCCATTGAGTTACTTACGGATTGCCAAGCGGTTAATTCTTCAGCTGAATCCGAAGAACCAATTTCCGAGTTGGAGACCATATCGTTTTCCGATCCTACATTGGTCTCCGCATTGGCAGGATCGACTTCCTTTCCCAAAGAAGTGTTATATTTGTTTATTACATCTTGTATGAACTCATGTGACTTACCATCGTCAATCATTTGTTGCACGACATCTTTTATTTCAGCCATAATTTTTATTTATCTAAAGTTACTTGATCTAAGTAGTAATCAGCATCTCTTGCTGTTGTATTTTGTTGGGTATTACCCAATTGGTTAAAGTCAGGCCATAAATTTTGAGGAATGTTTTGAGCATTAAATAAAGTTGCTAAATCTGAAGGATTAGTAGGATCTAAATATTGCACGTTGTTACCTTGCCAAAGTTCGTATAAACCTTCTGCTTCTCCTTGCCCAGCTATTATTTGGTCAGTACCTACTAAATATTGATTAATAAGAGTAGCATCACCTTGTAATAATCCATTCCAACCTTGTAATAGGTTATTCATCATAGCGTTGTATTTTCTTTCACTAGCTGTACCTCGCGATCTTGGTGCTTGATTTCTAGTTTGTTTTAATTGAGCACCTGCCGCGGCTGTTTGTTTAAACATGTCTAAATAAGAGTTTATAACAACATCTCTTAATTCATCTACTCGTTGATCATTTAATAATAAATCATTTGGTAAACCTAGACCACCTGGTATAATAAAATCATCTGAAGCTAGTGATTGCACAATGTTTCTTTGATTCATTAGTTTTTGTAGCTTTAATCTATATAGGTTTTCTTGCGAAGGACTAAAAGCTATTCCAGATTTATATAAAGCTTCGTTCATCTCTAATATACTAGTAGCCGCGTTGTTTGCTTTAACATTATAGTCTGGTAAATCATCAAAGTTTATATAACCACTATCATTATAAAAACTAAGATCACCGTTTTCGCTAATAGCTATATCCATTCCGTCTGTGTATATTTGAGAAAGTATACCCATTTTGTCTTCAGAATTAGCTCTACTTAAATTTCCTTCAGCTATTGTTTCTAAATAATCTGATTTATATCCTTTAAAGTTTTCTAACTTAGCATTTAAGTTTTCAAAAGAAGAAACAATTGAGTTTAATTTTTCTCTACATCTCATTTGTTGTTCTGATCCAGCTGGTGCGTTTGCAACACAAGCAGCAGCTTTAGTGTAAGCTGATTTTTGTTGCATACCCCACTGTGTTACTGGGTCTCTATACCTTGGTCCTACTTTATTAATATCAACACCTTCAGGTAGCTTGTCTAGGTATTTATTAACCATAGCGTTGTTTCTAGACCTTGCTTGTTCGTCAAGTCTTTTTTGTAATAACTTTTGTTTTTCATTATACCTATCCTCTTCTCTCCATTCTTTTCTAAAGTTATTTACAATATCTAAAACTCCTTCGCCTGCTAAATTGTTTAAAAATGTACTATTTAAATTCATGTCTTTATATTTTAACCTATATTACCAACTGCACCACCATGTTGAGCACTTTGCCAATTACCTGCTAAAGCACCACCTTTCATTCTTTGCGTTCCAAGACCTACTAAATTACCTACACCAGCCATCATACTCTTTTTAGCTCTCATTGTATCAGCCGTAGCCATACCAAGTCTATGTGTAGCTCTTTTTAACATACCAGAACCTTTTGCAGCTTCCATTTGTCTACTCATCATATCACCTTTAACTTCTAGTTGATCTAATTGAGCTTGTTGAGCCATCGTTTGCATTTGATTTTGTTGCTCTTGTTGACCTATATCTACCGAAGCTTGTTGTAAGTTAGCTGATTGTTGACTGGCCATAGATTGAGCTAACGCAGCAATACCTGATCCACCCGCAGCACCTTCTAGATTACTCATAGTGTTTGCTAGCGCAGCTTGTTGTTGCTGAGCAAGAAACTGTGACTGCTGCTGATTAACAGTAGCGTCTTCAAACGTATTTTGCATGTTTGCATAAGGATTAGAAGCATCTAAGTTTTCTAATCTAGATATTTGTTTGTCATATCCTGCCTGAGCGTTTCTTTGTTCTCTTTTTCTAGCCCTATTACCTATTAAACCTCCAGCTAGTTTAGCTCCTATTTTTATACCAGCACCAGCTAGTAATAAAGGCGCTATACCATATTGAACGTTCGCGTTAGCGGGACCAATTAAAAAATCAATTAACCATTCCATATTATATATTTATTTATTAGTTATAATTACACATTATTTGCTACTTTCAAATACTTCCGAGGAAACCGTAAATAATTCAGCAGCTTCTGTGCTATTGTTTTGCATTTCAACTTCAGCATAATAACCTTTTAAACCTGCTTGGTTTGCTCTAGGATCTTTACTAAACATTATATAAGATCCATTTGCAGGTCTAGGCGTACTATTACCTATGTTAGTAGTCAACGAGTATTCGTTTACTATTGTAGCTGTACCCATTTCAACCATACTGTTAGCTGTATTAAAACCACCTACAGTACCTGTTGCACAATAATATATTGTATCTCCTACTTGAACTGAATCATTTATTGGGTAATCAAAAGCTAAGTTTATAGTTGCCATATTTTTTTATTTTAACAGTTTACTGCATTAGTGTCATTGTGTGCATCTTGAGCTGTATTAAACCATTGTGCACCTGAACCACTTATGTAAGCTCCAATAGCACCATCAGAAACTGATACATTTATTATTTTACCAGCTGCATATTCAGTACTACCACATCCACCAGCAGAAGTTACAAATCTAACAAATTTATTTAAACCAAAGCAACTGTTAGGTATTACAGCTAAACTACTACCATTACAATATTGAGTAGAACTAACATAGTACTGAACATTTGTAGTGTTTCCAGAAGAATCATATCTTTCTATTAACCATCTAGCTCCTGTTCCACCGTCAGCTAAATCTCCAATAGATATTGTAAATTGTTTTTCAACATTACCACTACCATCAGCGTCAGTAGATCTAACTCTAATAGAGTAAGAGTCTTTAGTTTCATAATCGAATACCTCACCAGCTCTTAAATTAGAACCACTAATGTTAAAGCTTGAGTTATCAGTACTACCAGTACCAGAAACTAAAGTATAAGTGTAAGTTCCACTACCATCAGGATCCACTGAAGAGAATGCTCCAATCACATCATTTATTGAGTTGTTTTCATTTATTGATTGACTAGACATTGTTATATCAGTAGGTGCATCAGCTACAGCAGCTATATTTAATGTAGCTGTTGCTGTATTACTATTTTCTAAACCATCATTAACTCTCCATGTGAATGTAACATTAGTATTGTTATTAGCAGCAGGTGTATAGGTTATAGCTCCAGTAGAAGCATTTATAGAACCTAAAGTACCATTAGAACCACTATTATCAGCTACAACACTATATGTTAGTGTATTTCCTTGAGGGTTTGTTACATGCGAACTTAAATCAATACTTAAGTTAGAATCTTCATTACCAGCAAAAGTTGCGTTAGCAGCAACAGTTGGTACGTTTATAAAATTATCTAAAGCTAAAACATGTGTTGAGTTAGCTATTCCAAATTTATCTATTTCTGATGAAACAGTTATTGTATAAGACTGAACACCAGCCCCACCTATAGTACTAGGATTAATACTTACTGTGTCTAATAACATAGAGCCAGAAGTTGAAGTTGATCCATCTACGTTTGTTCCGACAAAATCACTACCTATTGGTAATCTTCTTAAAACCATATTAACATCATCTGTTAATACTAAAGAAGATGCAAATGTAGCTCTTCCTGATGGTACAGATAAAGCAACACCTGAATGTGTTTTTGATGGTGTACTTGTATAAGATCTACCACTAGCTGAATTAGTACTAACAGTATAACCACATGTACCATATGATATAACGTTAAAAGTAGCAATACTATTATTGTCAGGGTCTATACCACTAGCTAAATCAGATCCTGCGTAAGCAGCGGTACTTAAAGTAAAGTCATACTGATCTGGATCACCAGTTGTTGGATAAACAACGTCTACATCTATATAACCATTACTTGGTATTGTTAATGCTTTTGAACCACCACCAGTAAAATTTAAATCTGTAAAGTTGTAAGCTGTACTATCTTCGTTAACCATAGCCAAATCTACTTGAGCACCACTCTCACCATATACTCTTAATGTTCCTTCTGTTCTATTCTGTGAAATAGAGTTTGGTTCAATTGTATAACTATTAATAAGCTTAAGGCCATCATCTGTTATTAAAGTACCATCAGCATTTGCTGTAATTGTAATTACATCTGCAGAAGGGTTTGTGCTCTCACCATCTGGAAAGTTATATTTTATCTCAAAAGTTTTAGACAGTATAGCATCGGTGTATGTAGCGTGTACTGTTGTTGAGCAGGTTATCGTATAATGATCAGCTGTTCCAGTTGTTACTACGTGACTAGGTTCAGATGTAAAATACTTACCTGAAGTAGCTGTTATAGTTTTTGTTACTACAGCAACTGGGTCTCCAACGCCATCATAAGTTCCTGTTACAGTATAACTATTTGTTCCACTTGATGATGTTGTATTTGTTTCAACTGTTGTAACGTTTGTTAGTCTAGTTTCTCCTTTATCCTGAGATAAAACTGCAGCTCCATCAATATCTATTGTTAAGGTTACATCATTTGTACCAGGGTTATAACTGTTAGTTAAATCACAAGTTACTAATACTGTATTATCTAACGCATAAGCGGTTGTACTATCACTTAATGTTATAGTGTCAATCCCTGTTGGAGGTGATTGTTTTGAAAAATCAGTAGCTTTAACAACATAACCAACATCTGGAGTAATAACTAAAACTTGACTAGCTGTAGTTCCTACTGCTTGATTTGAGGTTACGTCTACCGCTGTGGATGTTATAGTGCAATTAGTTAATGCCATTAGTCGTTATTTTCAATTATTGTTATAGTTACATCACTTGGTGTAGTATCTCCACTAGCTGCTTCTTTCATTTCTCCTATACCTTGTATATTAAACTCATCTGAATTTATATTTGCAAGAGTAGGTGAGGTTAAAGTATTACCTTGTATAAAACTAAACCATTTGTTTTCTTTATTTTTAAACTGATACACATTACCTTCTTCTAAATCAGTTACAACGCTACTAGCATACCAACCAGCTTTAGTAGCATTGTTAAAGTATTCACCATCAGTTAAATCTTGTATTACTTTACTTTGACTACCTTCATAATTTAATGTTCCAAAGCTTTTTATCGTGTCAGGTGCGTCAGAGAATATAAACTTAACAGATGAATTTACAGCACTACCACCATAAAAAGTATTTCTAACTTCATTATCATGGGAATACATTTCACCGTTTCTAAATGTATAATATAAGTTATTTAACGATATACCAGCTTCTGGAAGATAAGATTTTCTACTTGGCCAACCTTGTACTTCTTCTTTAAATGAAATAGTATCATCTAAACCTCTAACACTACTACTTTGTAATGATATATCATATAAACCTTTTTTATCATTAAAAGCTCCAATAGCTATATCTGTTTCTGCTAATTTATCTCTAAAGTAATCTAGCATACCATGTGCTGATATAGGTTCTAAACCATTTCTAGATAACCTTAATACAACACCTCTTGCTTTGTCTGTAAAATAAGATCTAAATCCATATGTTGCAAAACTTGTTGGATCTTTACTTATACCAAACTCACCAACATAAGGAACTGATTGTCCTAAAACAGCTGTATTAGATGTTACGTTTGCATTTCCATCAGCATTAAATAAAGCATCTTTGTTGGCTAATATATTTAAACATTTATCCTCACATAGAACAGTCATGTCTGAATCTCTTGCGTTTAGCTTCTGTATACTACCATAAGCAGGATTTTCATCTTTAGTTATATTCTCACCCATTATAAATTGATTTAATCTATTTATTCCTGATGAAGAATTAAATATTTGTGAAAATATTAATCCATTTGTTTTATGTTCTTCTTCATATTTTTCTGCTAACGTGCTAGATGCTTTAACACCTTTAGATATTGTCGGTGCGTTAAAATCATCTCGTATTCTATTTGATTCAACACCATTAGCAAAACTAATACAATTTGAATAAGGTAATTGTCTAGCAGCACCATGAGGATTACTAAGAGCATTATCTAACGCATAACCTTCAGTTGCTTCAAAAAATAAATTTAATTCAGGAGCTTCTTTTGGTTCTGTTTCCCAAATAGCTGGATTGTCAGATGTAAAACCATCGTTTTCTTCTTCATCGATAAATGTACTACCTAATTGTATTTCTGTTCTATATGATTGACCATTTCCAAAATTTTGTATACCACTTGTTTCAGGAGCTGAAGCATCATAAGTATCTTCAGGAGCCCATTCTAAAGGTCTATCTAATTTAATAGTCCAAAGAACAACCCTACTACTAGCAAAAGTAGCTGTTCTACCACTACCACCACTACTTCTTCCTTCATACATAGCTAAAGCACTTCTTCTATAACCTTTTATTCTATATATTCTGTTTTCATCAGGATCTGATGCGAATCTTATTATACCTTCTAATTGTTGTAATCCTTTTACAAAATCAGAGTGTTCAGGTTTTAATTCACTATTAGCACTAGCTTTACCAAACTTTTGCCAAAAATCAACCCAAGCTTCATCTTGACCATTCTCACTATTATTTGTTTTTTCTCCAAAACTATGATACCCTATTTCTATTATATCTGATCCTGTCTGAGCACCATAACCTTCAGCTTTATTTTTACCAGCATTTTCTGATCCTTGGTTTCTGTACATACCTATATCACCTTCACCACCTATATCTTTAAACCAATATGGTTTATGAGTTTTATATATAAACCAACCAGCAGCTTTACTATTCCAAGTATCTGTTCCGCTTATAAAATTTCCTTTTTCATGTTCTCTCCAAAACTTGTATGATTTTGGTTTACCTGTCCACGCATTACCACTATTATAATTTTGTATTGTTCTATCTATTTGACCAAATTGATTACTAGCTACTATTCTATAATCATCTTCATTATCAAAGTTTGTTATGTTTTGTTCTAATACAGCATCTCTATAAACTTTAGCAAAAAATCTACCTTGAAATTCAGGTAATAATTTTTTCTGTCTTTGACATATTTCAAATTTACAACCACTATCGTGATGTGTACCAGCCGCAACAGATCCTAACCAACCTGCATCTCCTTCGTCAAATTTATCTTCTATATCTACTTGCCAATATTTACCATTATGATCACCAGCATCACTAGCGTTTCCGTTAGTAAATGTAACAGCATCTTTATTGTCTGCCACATAAATTATATTAGCTATATTATACCATTTAGTTTGTCTTTTACCTCTAGTAATTCTACACATTAAATCGCTTAATTGATGTATCGATGCACTAGTTAAATTAGCATCGTCATCACTACCTGTTATACCTCCAAAAACACGACCCCATAAAAGCTTTGATATTCTTACTCTTGCTGTATTTGCTTCCGGATAACCACCTGTTAAAAACATTCTACCATTAGCGTCATGCTCGACAAAACCTTTTGAAACTTTTTTAATTGTTAAAAAGTCAGGTGCGTTATTTTCAATAGCAATAACCTTATATTTAGCAGGATCAGAAACAAATATATCACTATCGTGTCTTTTCTTTAATATTAAAAATGTTTCTTCATCTATTTTATTTCTTTCCGATGAAGGAAAAGCCAACCAAACATTACCGTCTTCAGCTTTATAATGTCTATCCATAGCTAAGTTATAGTATGGTTGAGATGTTTCTTTAATAAAAAATTTAAAATGAGTTGCCCATTGTGGAGGTTGATTTAAAACCCTAACTGATAATTTATTATATCTTCTTGCAGCAGCTTTATCTAACTGTATAGATCCACTAGGATCTGTTAACACAGGTGTTTCTCTACCATACTCATCTAAGTACACTATACCTACTTGATAAGTTCTAAGCGATTTTACAGATTTAGAAGGCTCACCCGGTGGTCCAACTATAGCTGGTGCAGTTACTTTAAATAAAGGAGTTATTTCACGATTATTTTCATCTACAACATTATATTGATGTTTATAGTTACCGTAAACTAATCTATTAGCAACCATTTCTTGAGCTTTTGCTACTTTTGGAACATTGTCCCATGGTCTAATCATTTGATTTGCTGGTAAAACTTTATGTATAACTTCAGATGTTATTTCTAAACTATTACTAGTCCACTCATCATCTTTGTTACCGTAGTAACCTTTTATACTTTTAACAGTATAAACATTTGTGTTTACATCATCTTTATATAATATATCTATTTCAACAACATCTTTAGGTTTATGAGCTGTTCTAAAATTAGATATTGTTAATTTTTTAAGTTCGTTTACCATACCTAAATTATAACCCTTTTTAGGTGCATAATCAAATTCTTGAGGTAAAAAAGCTACTTCTGTGAAGGGTCCAATAGCTGAGTATTGACCATCTTTGTATTTATATCTATATGCAAATCTAACAAATTTAAATTCAAAAAGTTTTTCATCTTCTATTAATTCTACTTTCCAGTCTTGAGCTCCAGCTAATATCTCTGTCGATATTGCATCAATATGAACATAAATTCTATTTTGAGTAGAATCAACATTATTTACTGTTAATATTATTTCTTCATCATCAGCATCGTTTAGTAATGTTAACTTTATTTTTTTACCGTCCCACTCTAATAAATCAATCGCAGGTGTGGTAAATGTTAAATAACCACTACCAGCGGTATAATTTCCCGTACTTAATGGAACAACTTCTGCGTCTACTGTATGTGTAAAGTTTGTTTGTAATAATGTAGTTTCGGTAGGACCATCTGTCAAGGTATTTGACATGGTTAATGTTGGAGGTTGTACTGGTGATTTTTTTATTACAGTTATATCTCTTTCTTCAAAATTATAAAGAGCATTGTTATGATCTCTCAACTGTGTATGTGTGCTAAAGTTACTACTACCAGCTTTAAATGTATCTATATTGATCATTTTAGGCTCATTAAGATTGTCAGTAAAACATAATAAGTTTTCTATTATATTTACACCGGTTATTCTATAAGCATAAGCTCTACTAAAATTTAAAATACCTTGTGTATCAACTAATACAGGTGTCACTGATCTTCTTAGTGGATCATATTCAGCTATTGCATCTACTGTATTTCCTTTTATAAACCAATATATTCTGTCTTTAGCAGAATCTTTTACAACTCCTATACATTCTGAACCTGATATACCTATTAAACCATTATAAGCTAATTGATTTCCTAATATGTTTTGTACAGTACCAATTTCACTACCCTCAGAACTAGCTACTTCAATATTCATTGCGTCTCTATACTCACCGTTAGGAACTAATCTTTCGTCAAGGTCTTTATTCATTTTACCATAACGAAAATCTTGTTTCAATTCAGCCATATTTTATTAATGTTTTATATGTTTCGACTTACCTCTCATTACCTGAGTTAGCTCTCCTATTTTCAAGTTAGATAATCTTAGTTTTGCGTTTCTTATAGCAGCAAACCTTTCTCTTTTATATCTTTGAACTAATGTTTCAGGTGTATCAAATTTTGTAGATAAGATAGCATGAGCTATCCATTTATACATGGCTTCTTCTGCGAATTTATGAACTATCATTTCAGCATCAGTACCAAGACTATCACTCACGTAATGTAATGTTATTGTTTTACCAGTCAAACTTGAACTAAAATGTATTTTACCTCTAGCGTTATCTATATAAAATAATCCGTTTACTTGTAAACTTTCTGGGTTACCACCGTATCTAGAACCTGTATCATTTTGATAATCATATAAATTTTCAGGAGATCCATTAACTGTTGTACCTTCTGATTTTGATCTGAAAGCAGTCCATGTTTCTGAGTCAAAAGATTCTAATACATCTCCATTACTATCATACATGTAAGTAAAATCATCTGCTTGTATAATACCTTTTGGATTACTAGTTTTACCTGTTGGGTATATAATATGCTCTAAACCTCCATTATCTATATAACTACATTTAATATAATTAACATAATCATGAGGTAAGGCCATTGTTAAACTTGGTGGTATATCTATTTCTTGTGATTTGCTAGATCTAAATACATCATAGCTTAATTCTTGTATTGCTCTTTGTGCATGAAAAGCTACATCAGCTCTTCTAACTTTATTAACTATTTTGTTTGGTCCAACATAACCAACCATAAAGTTGTTTATAATATCTTTAACAGTTATAAACTGATAGTTACCTAAATTTTCGTCAAAGTTAAACTGTTTAACTAGTACAATATCATCTAATGCTGGTTTACCAGACGTAAATGTTATAGTACCAATTGCTGGTGTACCAGCTGTAGCATAAGTATATGTTCCACTACTAACTTCTGTTCCGTTGACAAATACAGTAAATTGTTCTTCAGCTGTTGGTGCAGGATCAAAACTTAATACATATTTACCCTCATCACCATGACCAGAACCATTTGCCTGATTTGCTGTTGTTGTGAAACTCTGACTATTTTCGTAATATTGTTGTTGTGTTCCTGTAAATAGTGGCATATCTTATTATTGTTTTTCTTGTTGTAAATATTGAGCCTCTTCTGTACCAGCTAACTGATATAGTCCAGGATCTTTTATTAAAATACCAGCTAATTCTAATATTTTAATAACTAAATTCTTTTCATCAGATGGGTGTAATTCAAAATGAGTTGTTCTATCAGCATTGTATAAAGCTTTCTCATTAACTATTGTATATCCCCAAGATACCTTTGATGGGTGATCTATGTAATTACACACGACTCCTGTAGTGATTGTTGGAAAGACTTGTATTGTTCTTTCTAAAGGTATACCTGTTAATAGATCTGTTGTTGATCCAATTCTAAGTATATTAGATGTTCTAACATAGACAGGTCTGTCTATTGTTGGAGCTGTTAATGGAGAGTTTTGTATATGATGAAGTTGATTTTGATCAATCTTTTCTATTTCAACATATTGACCATTACATAAAGAGTATATTTCACCCATTCTATAATGATCTGGTAATTCCCATATACCAGCTTGATTAGCATTAGTTGTATATAAACAGCTAACTCTAAATTTTTCGAAAATATCAATTTTTTCGTTTATCAAATCTAGCATATCAGAATATGTACTATCATTACCTGTTTCTCCTTTTTCAAATTGATTCCAATCGTAAAAGTATTGTTCAAATATATTCATTTGTGCTTGGTTCGCCAATAAGTTAAACTCTTGAGGTGTTATATAACCTCTCTGTTCTTTATTAGCTATTGCTAACACTCTTTGATATACTGTATCGATATTAACTGCCATAGTTTTTTTATTTATAGTGTAGTCACCTCATAGAGATGACTACTCTATAAAGTGATTAATTATTTTAATCTTTTTTGTATTGATGTTAAAACCTCCATACCTTCATCAGTCTTAAACCAAGCGGCTAAAGCTGAATATGGATGTTCATCTAATGGTACTGTAAATAGTTTTCTACCATTACTTGCCCATTGAAACGTTCTGTTATCAGGTGAAATTTTTAGTATATTTGCTTCTACAGCTTTAATACCAATGTTTCTTAGCTCCACAGAATCATCTTGAGCTAATTCTAAGAACATATAAGGGTTTTTCTTAGCCATAAGCATTAGATCTCTTTTTATTGCATTAGAGGTCATATTATTTACGCTACTACCTATTTCAACTCTGAGTATTGCCTCAGCTTGATCTATGTCCATTTCTCTAGCAACTAATAAAGCTTCGATTTCCATTTCCATGTAACCTAAATCATTTGTTGCTTCTTTCACTTCATCACGTTCAACATATATAATGTCTTTCATTGGATGATATAGTGATAACATTTTTTGAAGATTTTGTCTTCTTTTTGGAACAACTAACGTTCCATTTCTAAAGGCTATATGCCCTAGAGTTGCAACTCCTTTTTGTTCTTCCACAAAAGGTGAACTTTGGTTAGTTGCGTATCGTAATTCTTTTTGTATTTTCTCATTATCATCAAACCATAATAAAGGTTTTCTTCTAGTGTGTCTACTTGGAATTACATAAACGACAGGTTTACTATCTGATTTTAAATGATAAATCCTATCTTTCATTTCCCACGTATCTGGGGTGCTTGTTTTTTTTGCCATGATATAATATAATTAAAAAAGTTATTAAAAATAAAGGTGTAGGGAGCCGAAGCTCCCTTTAACCTTTAATTAGTGTTGATTAGTCAGCATCACCGATTACTCCGTCACCAGACTTAAGCAAAATAAAGTTATTTGCTCCTTGAACACATAAACATCTCTCAGATAAGAAATGAACGTTCATTGCGTCTTCGTCAGAAGTATAGTTTCCACCAACTGAACCAGTGATCCAAGATTTCATTCTTCTGTCATCAGCTTCTGAAGCTCTATATCTGACATGTAAGAATGGTCTCTGGATGTTTTTACCAAGAATTTGGTCATAAACAGTAGATACTCCAGCTGGTACAAAAACTCCTTCAACATCTTTAACTAATCCTCTAGTAGTAGAGTCGTTAAGATATTTCCAGTCAGTTTTATAGAAGTCATAAGAACCTCTTCTGAAACCAGAGAAACCTAAATTTAATGCCATATCCTCAGAATTGTCAAATACACCATAAGATGTACCACCAGCTCCATAAGAATTTTGAGCAGCTAGCATGTTATCGATAGCTAATGAAACTCCTCTATTAAGGAATAACATATTTTCTTCGATAGCACCTTGCTTATCTAATTCTTGAAGAATTTTATCAAAATCAGCTAAACCATCAGCGGCATCTGAACCACCAAAATCAGCATCAGAATAAACTAATCCTCTTGATTCGATAGCAGCAAACATACCTTCTGAACCTTTAACAGTAAAACTGTTAGATCCAGCGCCAGGGTCTGCAGTAAATGAATGAGCAGCTTTTTCAGCTTCAATCATTACCATTTCTAACTGATCTTCAAATCTGATTCTTGCTTCATGCTCAGATTTTAGATACCACAAGTAACCAGATGTACCGATTTCTGTAGTAACTTCAACCCAACCAATTTGAGCAGTATCAGAACCGTTTACAGAATATTTGTCTCTAATGATAACTGGAGAATTCTTATAAAATTCGCTTTTAGCGTTTATAGAATTACCAACATCCTTAGATCCTTTTCCATATTCAGAACCGTAAACAAACAAGCTAATGCCTGTTGTTGCACCAGTATTATCCCAACCACCAGCAGCAGCATCCATTAACTGATCAGCCTTGTAAGGCACAGCAGTAATAGTAGTTGCAGAAGGTTTAGCTTGGACATAACACTTAGTAGTTTTACCACCTTTGCTAATTATTACAGTATCTCCAATATTTACATAATCTTGATTTGCAGAACTAGCGAAAGTGATTTTGTTCGTCGCAGCGTCAGAGTTCGCAGCAAGACTACAATCGTCAAATGCTACGTGAATTCTTCCCTGCTCAGCCCATACAACTTCATCAGAAGCCATTGGCATTTCAGCGCCAACCATACGTAAAAAACCGCTAATAGATCTGTTACCAAATCTTTCAACTTCTTTTTCGTATACTTCTGGTAAAAACTGTTTGGTGAAATTAAAATCATTACCGTCTATTGACAGGTAATTCCCAGCGAATAAACTTTTATCCGGTCTGGGAGTCAGGTGTGCAGTTGATGCACCGCCTGAAAATGTTCCTAAAGCCATTGTTTTTAATTTTTAAAAAGTTATTTACGTTTAATTTTAAATTTAAAGTCACTCGAAGAATCACCTGAAGGTACTGCTCTTACTTTAAAACCGCTAACATCTTGAACTTTTTCGTGTGTTTTACGAGGGTCCATATCAACGTTTTTAGCTTTTGCAACACTATCCTTGATAGCATCTGCTCGGCCTTGTTCGTAAAAGTGATTAGCAACCAAATCAGGGTTCATTGCTGTAAATAAAGATTTATGATAACCTTGTGCGTCTTCCATTTCATTATTCTTGTTCGTAAACTTACTAATAAAATTTCCAATATCACTTTGGTTTTTCTTTACTTTATCAACGTCCCTAACATTAAATCTATATTTTTTTTCTCCCACGTTATATTCAAAACCTTTGAATTTGTTTGAAAAGACATTATCTGTCTTTTTTATAAATATAGAAGACTGCTCTTCGCTTACCTTAGCATCTTCGTTGTAACGATTGAAAAAATCTACAGCTTTTTGTTGATCTTCCGTTAAGTTAGATCCAGCTTTGATTTCTTCGTAATATTTAGACTTTAACCCGTCTAAGTGGGCTCTAGCGTCTGCAACTTGCTCTTTTAACGCCAATTTTTTTCTTTTAACAAGTTTCTCATCTTCTTCTTCCTCTTCAGTCCATGAGTATTTATCTTCCATAATAAATTGAACTTCATCATCAGTTAAATGAGGTTTTGTTTGTTTGTAGTATTCCCTAAGTAAAGCTTTATCATCATGTTTAGTATAATCTTGATTAAGTCTTACATAGTCATCTAAACTACCACCAGTATCATTTATAAAGTCCACGACTTTTTGAATGTTTTCCGGTAAAGGTTCTCCAGTTTGTTGAGCTTGCTCTACAGCTTGTTCAACATCTTCTTTAACCTCTTCTACTTTTTCTTGAACTTCCTCTTCTGAAACTTCAACCTCTTCTAAAATAGGTTGTTCAGCTTTTTCTTCAACAACTTCCTCTTGTTTTTCAGGAGTTTTGAATTTATTGGCTTCGGTGTTATCCATTAAATCTTCTTTCTCTTCAACAACCTCTTCTGGTTTGTTAGAAAAATCTAATTTAAAATCACCAGCTTCGTTTTTAGGTGTTTCAGGTTTTTCAACCTTTTCAGGTGTTTCTTCTGTGACTTTCATGTCACCACCTTCTTTTTCTACTTCCGTAGATTCATTTTTAGTTTCGGTAGGTTGAACTTCTTCAACTACCTTTTCTTCATTTTTAGCCATAATATAATATTATATAATTAAACAATTATCTTGGATCAAACGAATTTAATCCAAAACCGCCACCCATTATATCGTTTCCACTGGATTCGAAGTTTTCTGGGGACTTATCTTTATTTCTTTGATCGATCATTTTAGACTGTTGAGTAGCTTGTATTCTAGTTCGTTCGTCTTTTCGATCCTCTTTCATCTTCTCTTTACCTGTGATGTTATCAAATTCCATACCTTTTAATATTTTATTTATTTGGAATTCATGATTCATCAAAGCTTTTTTATGTTCAACTTCTTTAGACATTCTCATTAACTCTATTTGAGCTTCTGTTTGTGCTAATTGAAGTTTTTGTTCTGTTAAAGCTGCATTTTTTTGAACTTCAGCTTGTGCTGCAACTTCTTGAGCTTGAGCGTTTGCTTCTGCTTGAGCTTGTATATTTCTTTCGTTATTAGCTTGATCTCTTTCTAATTTCTTCTTACGTCTTATTTTAAGAAGTTGATTAGCTAATTTAACGTTTTTAATTTCTCTAAGATCTATAGCATCCTCTAACTCAATGTTTTGTTGCGTTAATGCCATCTGAATGTTATTTTCTAACATTTGTTTTTCTTCATCATCAGGTGTTAATTCTAAGAATATACCAAAATCATACAAATGTAAATTTTCTAATTCACTTAAAGTAGCAACATTATGAGCGCCTATAGATTGTATAAAAGCATCTCTAGCAGGAGAGTATTCTATAATATCAGATACTCTTAATGATATTGCTTCAGATGTTTCAGCACTTAAGTATAAACCACCTTGTAATATATGTCTAGTAGCAGTGTTACTATTTGCAGCTGCTATTTTTTGTACACCAACTAAAGCATCTTTAGAAGGTGAGCTAGCGTCTTTAGCCTCATTTAATCCGGTCACGTCTCTTATCATCTGTAGATAATAATTATACGTTTGAATAAGTGATTGCATTTTTTGACCACCAGATCCACTTTGTATTTCTTGAATAGGTACTTTACCTGGATTCATATCACCATCAGATGTAAATGATCTACCTATAATACTACCTGTTTGGAAAAACATGTTTAATGCTTCTTGTGGATTATAGTTAGTACCATTACCAAGGTCTATTTCAGCTAAACCATCAGCATCTAAATAAATACCATCTGGTACTAATCTAGACATTACCTGTTGTAGTTTTAAATGAGTTAATTGAATCATATCAGCAAAACCTGTTATTCTGCTTACTAAAGATTCAATTCTACCTTTGTACATTCTTGGTGCACATATAGAGTAATTCATTTTTACCTTAGTATAATCACTTTTAGGTCTCATCATGTTTTTAGCTAACTGCCATTTTAACATTTTTTCAGTACCTAAAATCATAGCACCTTCATATAAAACCTCTATTGACCTTGATAATTTACCATACTTTCTTTCAAGCATTTCATCCATAGCTGGATTAAATTGATCATCTTTTACTAATATTTTGCTAGCTCCCGTCGCGGTATCTTTAACTTTATACACTTCGTTAGCATATGTTTTATAATTAAAATATAAAACTTGAACTTGATTTTTATCTTCTTGATTTGTTTCTGTTATACTTCTGTTATAATATCCAGAATTTTGAAAACCTTGTTTTTGTATATTTTCTAATTCTTCTGTTGATAAATCAGGAAATTGTTTTTTCAACTCGTTAACAGGTATACTTTTAACTTCACCTACATAATATATATCCTCAAAATAAGGCGAATCAGTATAAGAGTATACTAAATTTGCAGGATCAACGTAATCAATAGTAATTCCATTAGATTTACTAAAGTTAGTTTTTACAGCACCAATACCAAGAACAGTTAAATCATAATTAAATCTTCTTCTTGTTAAATCATAGTTGTTACCTTGCATTATAGTATTAATAGCTTGCTCTTCTGCTATTTCAATAGACTGCTTGTAACTTAACTGCATGTGTAATTCTAACTCCTCTATACTATCAGGTAACTCTTCTTTTTTAGTTTCTCTTAAATCTACACCAAAAGCTTGCTCAGCAAAATCAGTTAGATCTTTAGCTTCCATATCTCGTATTTTAGCTTCCATATACTGTGTTCTTTTAGAAACACCATATGGATCTTGAGAATATGCTTTGACATCAAATACTCTTTCTGATATACCATTTACTACTATATCTACAAATTTAGGTATAATAGGTACTGGTTTCCAGTCTAAGTTAAGATATGATAAATCACCGTTAATAGATAATTCATCTTTATATTTTTGTATACTTTGTTCACCACGTGCATATAGTCTAAGTTTATGGAATTCTGTTTGATTACCATAATATCTATTAGCACCAGAGTCGCGTTTAAACCACTCACTTTCAATTGCTTTAGCAACTTTTAATCCATAGTCTACTTGGATCTTCTCAACGTCGCTAGCAACTTGACTTGGGAAATAACTTTTAACAACTGACTCAGCCATATTAATTTATTAATTTTGAATGCATACCTTTTTGTTTATATTTAGCTATGCTTATGTTTAATTTTGTTCTTTCTTTTTCAGCATTAGGTCTATATAAATGTTTATTACAAGCCATTATTGCTAAACCCGAACTAATAGTAGCATCAAATTTTGTTCTATTATTAATATCAAATTTAGCCCAATCACCTAATGTGTTATTAAAATATATATTACCATGAGTACCATCTTGTTTTAATCCCACATGATCTTGTATATACATTTCTATCGCGGCAGCGTGTGCCTGCTTAATATCTTCACTAGAGTTTGGTATACCACCTATTTCTTTTTCAGCTACAGATAATTTATTCCAAACTTTATCAGGTCTATTCATCGAATAACCTCTATAACCACGTCTTCTTAAATAATACAATAGACGAGGTTTATTATTTTCTGCAAGTAATGGCATCCCATAAAATACTAAAGCCATTAAAACATCCTCAAAAAACATCTCTGAGGTTGCTGGTCTTGCAATATATTCTAAAAAAAAGTGGCTTGGTGGACAATCCTCCATACTAAACTTAGTTAAACCATGTAAAGATCCTTTTGAACCTTGACCATCTACTGTACCTGATATGTCATAACTATCACAACCAAAAGCACCCATATGTTCATTTCCTGGGTGTTTTCTACCATTTTTAAATATAATATTATTTTGTTGTCTTTGATTAGGAACCCAACTAATTAAAAATCTACCCCTTGCATCAGGATAAAAAGTAACTTTAGTATCTTTGGCTCCATTAATCCATTGGAAATTACCTCTTGTAATTTCATTATTATTATTTAATTCTTCATTAAAATCTATTTGCTCGTAAATTTTAGCTAAATTAAATATACTATTTTTAGTTTCGTCTCTGAAAGCATGTTCTTCAGTTCTTGGAAATTGTCTATAAAATTCATTTAAAGCATCTCCATCGTTTTTTAAACCATCTACTTCATTTTGCCAATGCTCGATAATACCTGTGTCAATGTATTCCCCATACGGTCCTTTTGTTTCTGTTTCTGGAGTGTCGAATACAGGTAAGCCATAAGAATCAATGAATCCTTCGTAGTTCCATTCCATAGGTATGAACAAACTATATAATCCCGAGCTAGTCTGTCCATTGCGGTTTCTTTTTGTAACATCTGAATCTTTATAAAGTTTTTTGAAGTTATCACCACCTTTATCTAAAGCGTTTGATGTTGATCCCATCATACACTTACCAATAATTCTGCTACCTAATCTTAATGTAGTTTTAGTAACTCTCCAGTTATTTAATATATTATTAGGTCTTTCCCATTTACCACTTTCATCATGTGCTAATAGTTTTAGTTTTTCACCATCATAACTATTATCTCCAGTATTTTTCCAATCAATAGTAGTATCTAATCCTTGTAACTCCTCTGGTCTATCACTTGCTTGTATATTTCTTCTAGTTAATTTAGAAGCTGGTACTCTATATGCTAATTCTGTTTTAGGTCGATCCATACCATCTTGAATCGGTTTAAAAAAGAAAGGATAATTAACTGATATTGGCACAACTTTGTCAGTAAACATTTTTTTAGCATCAGGACCTGTTTTAGATAATATACCAAATCTTGAATCACTAGCTAATGTAGCCATATTTACAAGTTCACCAGAAGCCATAAAAGAAAAACCAGATCGTCTATTTTTTAAGTAACACATACCGTAACATCTTTTATCTGCTTTACAAGCCTCCCAAAACATATAGAATAATCTATTTGCTTCTCTAAAATCTGGATGTCCTACATCTATTTTACTCCATTGTAAATACATGTAATGTGTTCCTGTTATATATGTTGGTGTACCTTTATTGTAATACCAAAAGCCCTCATCTCTTCTTTTAAACTCTTCCTCTATGTAATCTATATATTGATTTTTAAAATCATTTGGATATTCTTTCCAATCAAATATAGTTTTAATTCTTTGTAAAGCTTTTGGTTGTTCAACAACCTCAAACTTATCACTTTTAAATCTATGTATATTCTTAGGAGCTTTAGGTAAAGCTATTTTAAGATTTTGTATTTCATATATATCACCTATCTCACCTGTTTTAGATATAACAACTAGATCATGCTCCTTATTATATCCATATTGCCACTTTTTTGATTTATTTAATCTTTTTAAAGTGTTTATTTTAACAGGTTCTATTATTTGATATAAATCTTGACTATACATTATTTGGATCTTCTTTCAGCAAACCCAGAAAAAGTTTTAGTTTTCTCTTCTTCTTTTGGTTTATTTTCTAATATATTTTCCTCGTCTTGTATTCTGGTAAGTATTTCAAACGCATCAAATATAGCTAACTTTTTTGTAGCTGCAGCGTTTTTTAATCTATCAGCTGTTATATCATCTCCACTATCTACTATTGGTTCTTTAGCAACTTTTACTAATTCTTCAACAGCTTTATAGCCAGCTTGGATTATATTCTTTTTCCTCTCCTTGATATTCATACTTAATAGTTAAATTTTTAGATCTAACTCTATATAATCTTTCACCATTAATTATAAACTCGTATTCACTAGAGGGTGTAAAACCTACTAGATCACCTTTTTTTAATTCATTATTGGTGTCGTCTAAATATACTAAAACACCTATTAAAGGTTGTTCTTTATCTAAACTAAATATATCATTAGATTCAATTGGTTTTACAAATGAGTAGCCTTCAACAGCTTTCCATTTGTCTTTTCTTTTGTAAGCAAATATTTGATCATATGTACATAGATAGCTATTGTCATCTATATAACCTTTGCTGTTTTTTTCTTCACCCCTTATATTATACCATCTTCTAAATATATTATGGTGAACAACAACTTGATCCCCTACTTTTATATTTGTTTTACCAATTAGTGGTAGTGATTTAACAACACCTATTCTGTTAACATATTGATGGTGAGTTATTTCACTATTCAATATTAAAGTCTTATCACCTACCTTTTTTTGGTTAGTATACCTACCACCAAAAGGTTCAACAACGAAATCATGTAGTGATTTCACTAATATTCTAAATTATATTCAACTGCTATTGCCATGTTTTTATTAAAGTCTTTCCAAGGTAAAATTTCGTTATTCTTTATAATGAATATACTATATTTTTCATCTTCTTCGACAATACAATCTATCATATGTCCTCCATAAACCTCTTGGCCTACAGAATAATGCATAGCTTCGTTTTTATAATCCTTGCCTATACTAATTTTTCTTATTAAGTGCTTGCTCATCTTCAACTGGTTTTAAAATTCCTGTATCTAAATTAACAGAGACTTTTCCATACTTATCTTCAAGCCCAGCTTGTAGTTTTCTTAACATCCCTTGACCTTCTTTTAATCTGCTCAAAGCTATGTCTTTTTGTACTTCTAAGCCACCTATTTGCATCTGCAACTGATTAATTTCAGTTACTACAACTTGTATAGACTTTAGTTCGTCTTTTGTGATTTTTAAATCTTTTGTCTTTTTTGCCATTTTATTAAATTTTAATTAAACTTCTTACTCTTATATTATTACGCAATTGTCACGCTTTTTACTATTTTTTAGATTTTGGTTTTCTATTGTCTATAAACCAATCTTTGTAGTAATATCTTTTGTTTAAAATATACTCAAAGTATTTATCTACTTTTTCTTTCCAATTTTTATCAACGTTTGGATTAATAACACCTGATTTAGGGCTAGAAAACGTTTTATTAACCCATTCAATGTTTTTATTATCGTATAATCTAGCGTTGATATGATGAAAAGATCCTTTATGTGTTAACTGCCAAACATCTATTGGTTCTATATCTTTACCAAGTATAGTCGCATATAAAGCACTTTCACTCACATGTGTTGTGTATACTTTCTTAGCTTTAACTAAAAAATGATATAAATCCATATCTCTATGTAATATAGCTTCTTCACCAAATAAATCTTGTAGCTCACCAATAAACTGATGTTTAGTGATAGGATGTGGTTTAAACCATATGTTGTGTTTATATTTTTTTGATATTGCTATCATTTTATTTAAACACACTATTTCTTTTAATTTATTAGATCCAGGTAAAACAACTAAATAATCTTTATAAGGATATTTTTTTGTATCTACCTTTCTTCTATTTTGATATTTATTAGCTTGTTTTTCTTGAATATTTTTATTTAAATATCCAGCCCAATCTAAAACATCAATATCTTTATCATCATAAGCATCGTCTATCTGCTCAGTTCTAAACTTAAGATTCAAGGGTTGCATTATAAAACTAGTTCCATATGACGTATAACCCATGGTTTTAAAATAAGGCATTTCTTCTGCCATAACATCATAACTAGTCTCTAAACCAGCTTCACTTGCTTTTCTAATTACATAACCCTCAACTTGTTCTAAGTCATCTAAGTTTGTATTTTTCTTTAATGGTCCTATTCTTCCGTCTAAAACCTTTTTATTAAACATTTCCATATTATTAAATTTAATTCGTTATTATATATAGTTACACAATATCACTTATTTCTAAGCGCAATCGTTTAACCCTTGAACAACACCAACACTACTCATAATTCTAATATATTTACTACCATCACCAACTCTATAATATCCAGCAGCTAGCCAATTACCACTACCGTCTTTAACAACATCTCCACCGACTGGAAGTATTCCACTACCATTGTGATAATATGTTTGATTAATTGTAGCACTACAAACAGATAAGAAGTTTTGTTGTGTTGATGAATTAAAAGTTGATAACGCACCTCTATTTAAATAATCAACCATAGTAGACATATCTTTTCTTGTTGTATTATATCTAGACGTCATTGTCGTGGTGGTTGTATTCCAAGATGTAGTTGTGCTTTGACTAGTATTAAATGTTGTAGTTGTACTATGGTACGTATTATAAGTCGTAGTTGTGCTCTTACTAGTATTATAGGTTGTAGTAGTACTTCTTGTTGTAGCTGTAGCGTAAACAGTTGTTGTGTTAGTACTAGTTGACCAAGTTGTAGTAAAAGTTGTATTCGTTGTTTTACTTGTGTTATACGTAGTGGTAGTAGTGGTTGACTGTGACGTGTTAAATGTTGTAGTTGTTGACTGCGATGTATTAAACGTCGTGGTTGTGGTTTTTGTAGTATTATACGTAGTAGTCGTGCTAGTTGTGTGACTAGTGTTGTAAGTAGTTGTTGTACTTTTACTTGTATTATAAGTAGTCGTTGTATCTCTTGACGTAGCATATGTTGTTGTTGTGCTATGAGATGTACCATGACTTGTTTGCCACGTTGTAGTTGTTGTTGAACTAGTGTTAAACGTTGTAGTTGTACTTCTTTGCGTATTATACGTAGTTGTTGTAGTAGTACTCTGACTAGTGTTAAACGTTGTGGTTGTCGTATGTGACGTATTATACGTGGTTGTTGTGTTATGAGACGTATAGTACGTAGTCTCAGTTGTATGAGACGTACTCTGACTCGTTTGCCAGGTTGTTGAAGTAGTATGACTAGTGGCTGTACTATGGCTTGTAGCATACGTTGTATTATACGTGGTTGTTGTACTCTTACTCGTACTCCAGGTTGTAGTTGTTGTATGACTTGTACTTTTATACGTATTGGAACTAGTTGACCAAGTTGTATTATACGTTGTAGTTGTACTATGAGATGTACTATGGTATGTATTATACGTTGTAGTAGTACTATGAGAAGTACCACGACTAGTCGCGTAAGTAGTATTATACGTTGTGGTAGTACTATGAGATGTAGAATGAGATGTATTATATACCGTAGTTGTACTATGCGACGTATTACGAGATGTACCAGTAGAATGACTAGTATTGTAAGTAGTAGTAGTATTGTGACTAGTATTATACGTAGTAGTTGTATTATGACTAGTATTCCATGACGTAGTTGTCGTGTGTGATGTATTATATGTTGTAGTGGTGTTTTTACTAGTATTAAAATACGTTTGATAATACGAATCGTACGATGTAGCATGATATGTTTCTCTACTTGTTGCCCAAGCGGTAAACCATGTTGTAGTAGTATTAGGCATCTTTTCCTCCGTTTTTAATTAATATATCATTTACAAAATAATTGTCATCAGAATTTAATCTCACAACAGTATATATTGTTTCAGAGCTATCAAAGTTTAAATTTGTAATTTCAACCTCAGTATTATCTACTTTATATAGCTTATCACCAATAACTAATTCATTCATATTTTTTTCAATCCAAGATCCTTCTCTTTTAACTATCATTGGATGATTTCCAGTAACAACTAATAAACCGTTGTTTATATTATAAATACCTTTACACTTAACACCATATGATAACATACCTTTTTTAACCACTAGACTAGGATTAGATGGATCTGCACACGTTAATACATCTTGATCAGCATCGAACTTATAAATATTTCTTGTTTCACTAGTAGATGTGTGTACGTTTGATGAATCAACTATACCATATGTTTTTGCTTTTTGATTTAAAACTTTTAATGGCACAAAGTAATTTGTTCTATTATAATAAGTATTTTCAGGTACTGTTAAACCTGTAACTTCTGTAAACGTTACATTATCCCAATAAAACTTCATAAACTCATCTGTTGTTCCACCACTAAAATTCCACCAGCTAACCTTACAATTATCTTTAGCTTTCTTTTGACAAAAACCGGCAAACTTAGGATGTAAATCATCATCAACATAAGTGTCCATTAATATTGCATCGTATTTTTCTGGTTCACTTAATAAATCAAACCATTTACCATTTACTACAGTTACATTTGGTTTATCAGCCGCCCACTCATTTAATTTAACTAGTACTTGAGGATGACATTCAACTATAGTGTGAGATGCTGGGTTTCTAGCTTGAACAGCTGTAGATAATATACCCATACCAAAACCACACTCTAAAACATGATCGCCAGAAGATACAGCAACCTCAGCCATTTTATTCATAATAGGTTGTTCCCAAGACATCATAACTTCTCGCACGTCATTCATCTCTGGGCAAAACCAGGTAATTTTATCATCTGCAAATGTTAATGTTGCGTTTAAGTATGAATCTCTAAATCTATGTGCCATAATTATTTAATTTACATACAACCTCTAAAGCAGTCACCGCCACCGCCTCCACCACCAGCGGTAAATGTTGTTCTACTTGTGTAGTTACCAGTGTTCCACATTGTTATTGTTGTACCAGTGTTTCTTGTGGTAAACGTATCAGTTTGATGACTTGTTGACCAAGTTGTAGTAGTTGTTCTATTAGTATTATAAGTTGTAGTAGTATTTTTACTTGTATAATATGTTGTACTTGTTGTATGACTAGTTGCATAAGAAGTCATTGTTGTACGACTAGTATTATACGTTGTTGTTGTATTAAATGATGTGGTATAACTTGTAGTTGTTGATTTACTAGTGTTATACGTTGTATTATATGTTGTCGTCGTTGAATGAGAAGTACTATGATACGTGTTATAAGTTGTATTATAACTTGTTGTAGTACTGTGACTGGTAGCATATGTCGTGTTGTATGTTGTAGTTGTACTGTGAGACGTGCTACGTGTTGTATTCCATGAAGAAACATAATAAGTTGTATACGTAGTCGTTGTATTTGAACTAGTATTAAAAGTTGTTGTTGTGCTATGACTTGTACTGTGATATGTATTATACGTTGTAGTTGTATTATATGTCGTAGTAGTATTTCTACTAGTATTCCAATATGTGGTATACGTAGTAGTTGTATCATGCATAGTATTATACGTTTCAGTAGTTGTTTTACTAGTAGCATACGTTGTTGTTGTATCTCTACTTGTTGCCCAGGTTGTAGTTGTATTAGTTGTATGACTAGTGGCATATGTAGTAGTCGTACTCTTACTAGTACTCCACGTGGTAGTCGTAGTTTGACTTGTGTTGTAATAAGTTGTATAACTAGTTGTAGTAGTGGTACTAGTGTTGTACGTTGTACTCGTTGTATGACTTGTTGCGTACACAGTAGTTGTATTTTTACTTGTATTATACGTTGTTGTAGTGTCAGTACTACGGCTAGTATTATACGTGGTAGTAGTGTTTTTACTAGTCTCCCAAGTTGTTGTTGTGTCTCTAGTTGTGTTCCACGTAGTAGTGGTATTAGTTGTGTGACTAGTAGCGTATGTTGTTGTTGTATTTTTACTAGTAGATTGACTAGTGTTGAATGTTGTCGTAGTTACTTTAGACGTATTAGTATTAAATGTAGTTGTAGTACTATGACTAGTATTATATGTCGTAGTAGTACTATGAGAAGTATTGTATGTTGTTGTAGTACTTTTAGATGTACTCCAAGTTGTAGTCGTTGATGTTGAAAACGATCCTGTCGTGTTCTTTAACCAGAAATCTTTTCTTGCAAATGGTATCCATTTCATACTTATTTATTTTATCCGAAGTTACCAACATAATTAACAAGTACTCTCCTATTGCCAGCATCATCATCACTAATAACTAGATAAGAAAATAAAGATACAGCACTATTTGTTGTTACAAAGTTTACAGTTGCTGAATCAGGTGTTAGCATATAACTAGGTAATGCAGCGAAAGCAACAGTACCAGAAGAAGCATTTACAATAACTATATTACCAGATTGACCAATATTTGCATCTGCAATAGTCATAGCTATAGTATTGGTAGCAGCGTTAGCATTTATTATAAAATTATCATTTACACTTAAATTACAAGTATGCGTATTACTAGAGTGTGTTACTGTAGTGTAGGTTCTTTGTAAAGCTCCTCCAATTTTATGATTACCTGCGGTTTCAGTATGACCAGCACCATGAACTTTAAAGTTTAAATATGTCGAGCTTCCAGTTGAAGTTTTAAGCCAAATTGCAGCATCATTATGCGCATTTATTATAGTCATGTCCGCACCTTTATCCTCAATAGTACTAGCATATAATGTACTACCAACTGTTAAGTTAGCTGCAGTTTCTACATGACCATTAGCTGATTTTAATTGAAGTGCACCTGTAGTATTAGAACCTGGATATAAGTGAACTACTTCATTTTCATCCATAGACATAACTCTAACATCATTCCACGTACCAATGCCAGGACCAGAACCATCAGCAGCAGTACCAAAGAAAATACCAGCAGAAGTAGAATCATTTTTTTCTGGAAATAATCTTAAACTACTTATTTGATTACTATCTCCCCTAAAATGACCAACCTCTTTACCATCACACCCAAAATATATTTTTGTTGTATTTGCTTCACTTCCAGAATCAGCCCATAAGGATAAAGCTCCAGCAGTACTTGATGCTGTGAGATACGAATCAGCTCCCGTGTCTGTATCAGTGAAACGTAAAGTAGGTGCAGAACCCTTTAAAAGGAATTCATCTTGATGTGTTATGCCTCCAGCGGCATTCATATTTATAGGCATATTATTATAGTTATATTAATACTGACGGTACCGAAGTACCGCCGTATTTTTAATTATTATTAAGATGCAGGATAAGTAGCTGTTACTGAGCTTGCGTTTTTGCAAGAAGTAACTGTTACAACTAAATCCTCACTTGGTACTTCAGCAAAATGGAAAGTTAAGTGATCATCAGAAGCAGAACCATTATTATCCTTATGATACTCACAGATATAAACTTCTTTTGAAGTAAGTCCATGAACTTCAACAATAACATTTGGTGTATCAAGATCATGATCTATTAAAGCTTTTAACACTGTTGCATCCATTGCACTAACATCAATAGTTGATGTTACAGATCTACCAGCTAAAGAAGCAGGTGTTACAAACTTAGAAGAGTTAGAACCCGCTTTTGTTTCAACAACTGAAGCAGCTGAGTCAGCAGTTGCACTAGTAGCTATGCCATCTAGTTTATCATGATGAGTAGTACTCATTAAACCAGCAATACTACCAGTTGCTTCAGCAACAGTTATGTTTGTACCTGTTGATGATGCTATTGTTAACGATCCAGTAGCTGTAGTTTGTGAAAGGTTTGTAGCAACGTTTACTTGTGCTCCAGCGGCTATACCATCTAATTTAGTTTTATCTCCATTTGCAAATGCACCTTCTGATGGTTTAGGTTGTAACGTTGAAATTGTTACACCTTTAACACCAGCTAAATCTGTTAATTCAGAATCCATAAGTGCGCCAGCAGCAGTTACATTCGTAGTATCTGTTACATCAGCTGAAGCTTCAATACCATCTAGTTTTGAATGATCTGCCGATTCAAAAGGTACGGATGTTACACCACCAATTGTTAACGCATCTGTTTCAAGTGTTCCATCAACATCAACATCACCTGATATATCACAGTTAACAAATATTGATGTTCCTGGTGCGTCTATTAAATGTGAAAATACAAATTTATCATTTGAAGCATTCCATGTTAAACTAGCATCGTTAGAAGCGTCTACCGCATCTTGAATAGTAAGACCAGCTCCATCTGCTGTTGAGCTAGTATCACCTGATCCTTTGTTTACCGTTATGTTTTTATCTTCAACCTCTAATGTTCCAACGTTAGCTGTTATTGTATCACCTGATACGGTTAAGTCTCCAGTTACTACTAAATCTTTACCTATTGTGACAACATCATCGGTATCACCAATTGTAACAGCGTTTGATGCAAAACCAGAACCTAAAGCTGTTTTTAAGTTTGCAACTGAAACATTGTCAACGGCTGTGTTACCTGCAAGAGCAGTAGAACCTGATGTACCAAGTTGTAATGTAGTTACTGAACCACCTAGTGAAACAGCTGAACCATCAACAGTTATCGAACTATTTGCAAGTTTAGCGTTTGCAATTGATCCTGCTAATTGTGCGTTTGTAATAGTACCGCTCAATGATGATGTAGGATAATTAGTTGCGTCTGATAAATCAAAAGCAGGAGTTGCATCACTACCACCTAATGATAAAGTAACGCCACCGTATGCTACTGATGAGTTAGATAATTTAGCGTTTCCAATTGAACCCGCTAATTTACTAGCAGCTATTGAACCAGCAAGTTGAGCGTTAGTAATTGTTCCAGTTAATGAAGACGTTGGATAACCTGTAGCGTCTTGTAGATCAAAAGCTGGTGTAGCGTCTGTTTCACCTAATGCTAAACTAACACCACCGTAAGATACAGTAGAGTTTGCTAGTTTAGAATTAGCGATTCCGCTTAGTCCTAATGTTATTGTTCCTGAACCCGTTATAGGAGAACCAGAATCTACGTCAATACCATCAGTGCCAGTTATTGCCACTGAGGTTACAGACCCACCCGATGTCCCTAAAGTTTGCCAAGAACCATTGTAAAATTTTAAAGAACCTGAGTCATAAATCAATTTACCCGCGGTGTTTCCAGCAGCTGTGGTATTCGAGTGATCTACAACAAAGTCCTGTAGTTTATAGTCGTTTAAGGATATGTTTCCTTTAACGTCTAAATGATTTAAAAATGGTATTGCCATAGTTTTGTTGTTTTAAAGTTTAAGTTTTTATTTTTTAATATAAGCAAATCCAGACTGAGCTGAACTAAATGCTATTGTTAATTGATTCTTGTTAACGTAAGTTACTATTCCAGTACCTTGTACGTTATCATATGTACCACTATCAATTTTTAAAGACACATGTGGTAAGTGGTCTGTTAAATCTAAATTATGCGTTACTGTCCAAGTAGCAGAAGCAGAGTTTTGAACATGCTTAAATGTACCTGAATTTTCCGCAAAAAAGTTAGATAGGTCTTTTATCTTAAAATTCCTAGTATTGCCATTTTCGTCAGTACCTAGTAGTTTGTCTGTGTCTGATATAGTCGAATCTAATTGATATTTGTTTATTCTTGGCATTACTGTCCGTTTTTAAATTTGTTATATTTTTCTACACTTCGACCTCCGAAATAGGCCCCAATGGTAGTCATAAGGACTAGCTGAAGTAAATCTGTCCATTTTTCTTCAACTTCGAATTGTAATGATCCACTATCAATAAATACCATGAGCACGGTCGCCACTATAAGGAATACTAAAACGAGAGGACGAACTGAACGCGTTAACCAGTTTCCGTGCTCTAAATCTGCTTTCCACCTTTCGGTTACGTTTTTTTGCATAGCGGCTTCTGCTTCAATAAGTATTTCAGTCATTTCTTTTTCAAACGCTGCTTTCTCATCTTTTGTTCTAACGAACTTATCAACGACACCGCTAATCTTTTCAACAACACTACCTCCAGCGTTGCCAAATAATTTAGCTAATATTTTACTCATTTTTATTTATATTGTGAACCTAACCCTCTTGGACCACATCCTTTTCTTTTAAATGGTGATCCTTTAAGATCTAATTCGTCTTGTGCTTTATTTGCTTGTGATGTTGTTTGTAATTCACCTCTTGGTTTTAACGAACTTACATCAACTGACATCGGTTTAGTCGCTAAAGGTTGTACGTCTTTTGGTTTTAATTCGTTTACTTTAGCTACAGGTTGTTTAATTCCTACAGGTTTTTTATCAGGAGATACATTAACTTGAGATTCCATACCTCTATCATATCTATTGATAACTCTATTACTTAATATTCTACCACCTAAACCATCACCAGAAATATTCATTTTCTCTTCTAGTTTAGCGGTTTTAATATCTTTCTTATTCATACCGGTTGCTTTCCTGTATTGTTTATTAACTCTAATCTGTTGTCTATTAGTAGGATTTTCAAATGGAATTTGTTTTCTAGGTGAACTTGAAGAAGTTGTAGAAGACGCAGAAGACGCAGAAGACGCAGAAGATGTAGAACTTGCTGGTTTTACTGTTTCAACTTTAGCAACTGGTTTTTTATTTACATCTACAAAAGGATTAGTATTAACACTAGGTTTTGGAGCTGTTCTATTATCAGAAGCTAACTTGTTGCCTTTTTTATCATAACCTTTAATTGTATCATCATATTTCCAACCTCTTGCATCATATTCAGCTTTTCTAGCATCACTACCACTAGCGTAATCAGCAATTTTACCAGTAGCTTTTCCACCTGGTTTAACGTATGGTTTGTTGTTGTTACTGTTATTATTATTATTAGGTGCTTCTGGAGCTACATATGGTCCAGGAGGTAAATTACTTTCCCCTGAATCTTTAGCTTCACTACCAAACGAACTAGCTAATTGTGAGCCTCCATATCCATAAGAAGCATAATCAGCAAGTCTACCAATATTACTAAGAGTTTTGTTTCCAGTAATATTAGCAAGTGATTGGAATGGTCTTACAACACTTGATGATCCAAAGTTAAGGAATTTTCCAAGACCTGTAGTTTCTTTACCTGTTCTAACACCTTTAGCAAACTTACCAGTTTTACTGTTTAAAAATCTTTTACCAGCTGCTTTAAACCCTTTGTTTGTTAACCATTTTCTAGCTTGTCCTTGTATAAGCTTTTTTGCTCCCCATCCTAAAAGTCTTCTTCCTGCAATTCCTGCAGCGATCCCAATAAGTGGAGCTATTTTTGCAGGAGAACTTGGTGCCATAGGTACGCCTTGTGATTTTAACATTGGAGGATTTACGCCATCTTGCATAGCTGATCCCATCCTTGCTTTATTTATTATGTTTATTGATTTTGGTCCTTGTTTTCCCATGATTATTTATGTTTATTTCTTTGTTTAAATGGAGTACCTGATCTTTCAAATTTCATCTTTGGTCCACCAAACTTATTTGTAGATTTTTCTTTTGGCATATACGGTGTACCATCTAATTCAGGAGCACCATCAAGACCACTATCACTCATGTTAGCTAATAAATTTTCAAAAGCAGTTTGTTTATTTGCTTTATTAGGATTATTACCCATTGGAGTAGGTATAAAGAATTTGTTTGGTTGAATGTTGTTAGCTACAGATGTGCTATCTACTTCTTTTTCATTTTCTCCTCTTTCGTCATTACTACCACCGCCTTGATTTTGATTGTTTACATTATCTTGATCATTTTGGTTATTATTCTGATCATTGTTTTGATTGTTGTTTTGATCAGTACCACCAGCACCATCACCACCATCACCACCATCACCACCAGCACCATCACCACCAGATCCTAAACTTGTTGTTCCAGCATCACCAGTTAAATCACTTAAGCTTACGTAATCACCAGGATTAGTTACAATAGTTCTATCACTGCTTGAACCAGCGGTAGCGCCTTTAGCTTTACCACCAGCTTC
>PAAT01000125.1 GCA_002698965.1 Rhodopirellula sp.
TGACGATTTATTGTTTGACATAGTACTCTAATACGGCCTTCCATTGTTCATCCTGCTTGGCGAGGAAGGTTTCGAATTCAACGCCAACCTTTATGTCGATAGCAAACCCCTGCTTACTCATAAAGTCTCGATATTCAGTACTCGCCGCAATTTCCGTCAGGTGTCTGGCGAGGATGTTTACGATCCTTTCAGGCACGTCGCGTTGCGTTGCCAGACCTCGCCAGCCAATGGAGGTCCATTGTACTCCTTGTTCAAGCGCCGTTGGGATTTCCGGGAAGGCATCGTCTCTTTGATGCGCCATCACGGTGATACCTCGCACTTCCCCAGCGTTTAACTGCAATGCGACTTCTGGCAAACTGCAACAAACTGCGTCTAGATGCCCTCCCAATAGCATTTGCAGAGACTCGGCGGAGCCCTTAGTAGGTACCCAAATAATATCATCTTTATTAAGGCCCGCCTTTTGAAATAAACCGACTCTTGCTAGGTCCCATGTCCCACCTGAAGCGGTGCCCGACATTTTTAGACTACCCGGTGAGTTTTTGACACCCGCCAAAAACTCCGTCAAGGTCTTATAGGGACTATCCTTTCTAACAAGGATTGCCGCGGGATCGCCATTGATCTGTAGGATGGGTTGGTAACTTAAATAATTTATGTCTGTAATCCCCAATTGATGCATCGTTGATAACTCGGCTGTGATCATCGCAATGGTATGACCATCAGGTTTTGCATCGGCTCCAGCCTTATGACCAACTCCGCCTGACCCCCCAGTTCGATTGACAACTACACAGTTCTTCCCGATACGCTCTTTGAGTTTAGCCGCGAAAAAACGGGATATACGATCTGTACCACCTCCGGCTCCCCACGGGCAAATGATTGTCAGGTTTTTACTGGGAAAGGTATCCGAGGTATTCGCCGGATTTGTTTGTTTGTTACATCCGGTTAAAACAGATGCTAAGACAAAATAAAGACAGACAGGAAGGGGATGCAGTTTCATAGGTAAACGGGCTACAAGAGTGAGTTCTGAAAAACTATCATTTTAACGTATCTAAGCTAGTGCGTCATAACGGCGGTTAGTCGACCTTGACGTCAGAGCAAATTATGCAAAGAATAGAAACCAACAAGTAAGATTTTAATGCTTGGCTCGATGGCGGAATTGGCAGACGCGCTGGATTTAGGATCCAGTTCCTTCGGGAGTGCAGGTTCGACCCCTGTTCGAGCTACTTTGGGACCTTTTCTGACTGTTCTGAAATTACAGTCAGAAGGACATAAAAGGGAAGCTGGCAACTAACTTAAAAGTTAGTTAACCCTGGCTTCTGACTTTTCCAACCGTCAGAACTGGGAAAGACACTACTCATCCGCAGGATTTCCGGTTCTGAAGCGAACCAAGGTTCCACCTGATTCTTCCAGGTTAAAAAATGCGGTGTCGTAAGATGATATTGAAACGCTTTTTCATCTGCATAGACCTCGTAGAGATAGAATCTCGTGCTGACCGCTTCGTCCTGACTAATGTCAAACCGGTAACACAACGGTTCATCTTCAACAGACCCCCGGGCATCTTCGAGGCTGGCGGCCGCGAATTGATCCACAAATTCCTCTTTCACGTCAATCGTTACAAAAATCGACAGCATTTTGATATTTCCCTTACCGAAAATAAAGTGATTGGCACTGCCATTGCGTAATGCTAACAAGTCCTCAGGATCCTGCATGGCGACTGTACTCAATGTTTGAATAATATTTTACTATTTGGAACTGGTCTCGCATCTTTGCATCAACGGTTGTTGCCGCTACTACTAATACTAACAAGGAATGAACGAGTCTTATCATTTGAGAGCACGTCTCGTTCAGCGAGATGATGACGAGTTCTATTTCGCAATGCAATAAAGAAACTTCTCACCACGCAAGTAAAGCTCATCCCCAGCAATCGAGGGAGATGCGTCGAATCGTTCGTCCAACCGATTACTCGACTCAATCGACAAATTTGTTCCCGGCTTTAAGACGAGGGTTAATCCGTTGCGCCCCGTAACATAAATACGGCCATTGGCAGCAACGGGAGAACTATACATGTTGCTAATGCCTGGCAATCGGGTGCGATCCATTACAATCTTACCGGAAGTTGCATCCAATACCGTCCATATTCCCTGATTCGATTGATTGTAGAACAACATTCCATCAAACAACACTGGAGAAGGGACGTAGGGCGTTCCACGTTGATGTTTCCATACAACCTTGTCGGCGTCGGTAAGATCACCTTCCTCTGTAATCGGAATCCGCATGACGCTGTGACCCTGATAGCCACTCATGACTATCACGTGACTTCCATCCAGTATCGGACAAGGGGTCGCATTGCCTGTCAAGCCGCCGCACTGCCAGATAAGCGTACCGTCTTCGAGGTTGTAGGATCGTACCAAATTACTCGCGCAAGTAATCACCTGTACTCTGCCGCCATATTCGGCAATCACCGGGGTAGCCCATGCGTTGCCTTCATCTCGGTGCTTCTTCCAATACGTTTTTCCTGTCGAGGAGTCCAAGGCCTCTATACTCGATTGACCTTGGTGGTCCCGCACAACAATGACCCGCCCGTTATGTACCACCGGTGAACAACCCTCACCTAGGGCCGCTCCCATCTTCACCTCTCCGAGATCACGTTTCCACAGCAATAACCCATCCAGGTCATAGCAAAATAATCCAGCAGAACCAAACCAAACAAATACTTTATTATCGTGAACCACCGGGGAAGCGGAAGCGAAATCGTTATCTCCGTGATGGCCTTCATGAGGAACCTTTTGAACTGCGATCTCTCGCCATAGTTCCTGGCCCGTTTGACGATCCAGGCAGATCGTTAGAAACTGATGTTCGGTGTTGGGGTGCTTAATTCCGAATACCCGCATCGGCTGATCTTCTGGTTTTGCCCGTGTAGGATCAACGATTCCCGTATCAATGGCCGTCAGAATAAAGACTCTATCCCCGTAAATAATCGGCGTGGAACTACCACTACCGTCGATTGCGACCTTCCAGCGAATATTCGACTCTTCCGACCAAGAAACGGGCGGACGGCTGTTTTCAGCAAACCCTGTATTTCTGACCCCACGCCATTGTGCCCAGTTTTCCGCCGCTAACAAATCATAGCTGCCGATAAAGAACCCAAGAATAAAAACTATCCCAGCAACTAGGAACGCTGTCCGACTCATATATATCTCTTTCCTCTAACTCACCCCGGAGGGGTTCTCAATTGTAAACCAGTGGATCGCGGCGATCGGGGACATCTTTTACAATTCAGTCATTTGTTTTCGATGCCAATCTAAATTTAATCACCCTAGAAATTCCATAAAGTGACAGACGCACTCCTATGACAGACGTAATGAAGAGATTCGCTGGATCAAGCATAAATGAATAGACTTGGCGAAGCGCTTCACGAAGTTGCTGTTTCCCCGGCATTGTGCCATGAAAAAAAAGCGAAACGAGATAAATACAAATAAGGAAATCCAACAGCCCAACTATGGAGCGTGCAGTAATAGTAAGCCGTCTAGGGCTCACCGATTGTTCCGATTCGGTTTCATTTGCCATCGTAAGATTGCTTTTCAACAAGGTTAAATAAGCTACATTGAAAATGCTTATTTATTAAACACTGTCTATGCTTTAGCTTAATAGAAGACGCCTCTCTTAGTTACCCCTTTGCAGAAATTGTGACAGCGTATTACTGCCTTACAATAATTACATGGTAACAGAGTGATAAGTCACATCATTGGAACCGCAAAACACGTTACAGAGGTATTTATTACATGAAACGCTTCTTATTATTGCTGCTGTTTTTTCTGGTAACTTTGAACCGGGCCGATGCTGCCGATCCTAAAACACTCGTTGTCATTGCCGGTAAGCCTTCTCACCCTCCTCGCATGCATGAGTTTAATGCGGGGGTACAACTACTAGCACGATGCCTTAAAGACCGCACGGAGTTAGATCTCAGAATTTCCCTGAATGGCTGGCCTAAGGATGAGGCTGTTTTCGAAGGCGCCGACGCTGTTGTATTCTACATGGATGGGGGACCCCGCCATGAGGCAGTCCAGGAGAATGGCCGTCGCCTAAACATGATAGACGAGTGGGCAGACCAAGGTGTTGGTCTTGGGTTTATGCATTATGGTGTTGAGGTCGTACCAGAACAGGCAGGACGCCAATTCCTGAAATGGATAGGTGGGCACTATGAACACATGCACTCCTGCAACCCAATCTGGAGTCCTCGTTTTGATTTCTTTCCAAAACATCCTATAACCCGCGGGGTGAAACCTTTTAGTGTGAAGGATGAGTGGTATTTCAATATGCGTTTTGTGAAGAATATCACCGGCAATAAAAAGGATATTGTGGATGACCTCCACTTTACCCCCATCCTAGTGGGCACTCCCGACGAGATGGTTCGAAATGGTCCCTATGTTTATCCGCGAGGGCCTTACCCACATATACAAGCCAATAAGGGCCGAGCCGAAGCTATGATGTGGGCGGTTGAACGCGCTAATCACGGAAGAGGTTTCGGATTTACCGGGGGTCATTTCCACGATAACTGGAAAAATGATAACTTCCGAAAAACCATACTCAACGCATTCCTCTGGATTAGTGGCGTCAAAGTGCCTCGTACTGGAGTCGCCTCTGAAGTGAGTTCGACTGATATCAACCTAAATCTCGATCCGAAACCAGGGCGATAACAATCTATTTAAGTACTCGTCTGCGGCCATATTACGCTACGTTAAGCACCTGAACCGCTCCTTATGTGCTCGTAACATTCGAATTCCATTCCGAATCCAGTGTGAAGAAATAGCGCGTATTTTTTNAACGAGAACNTGTTTTCTCCATTAGAAAGGCCGTCGCGGCAATATATCCTAAATTACTTATTCCCCCAGANTTAATATTAAGGTTTTTTANGTGCGCGNCCTCTTTCTAGCTATATCTTTTCTNTTTTTATCAGTTTGGACGTCCCCNATTGGNGCGGAGGCCGTCCGNTTNCCCTCAGCNCCTTGCCTTTCCCCCGCNGGTGACCAGATTTACTTTTCCTGGCGCGGAGATATTTGGAATNCCGGAATAGAAGGCGGCAGAATTNCGAGAGTTACATCCGACACCTCCCAGGAAACATCGCCTCGCGTTTCNAATGACGGTAAAACATTGTTCTATGCNAGCAATAAAACNGGAGTGAATCAGGTATATCGCATGGAGATTACTGGATCGGTACCGNTCCAGCTCACTTTCCATAGCGAGGGNTCAATTCCTGTCGGCCTTTCGANCGACAACGAGTCAGTTTTTACATTGGGGCAACGTGACTCGTGGTGGCGCTGGGCTAGCCGATTCCATCGAATTTCGGCTGCGAATCCTCAAAGCGGGGAAGTCCAGCTGTTCAATGCGTATGGTTCCAGTGGGTCAGTATCCGATGTCGGAGATGTTCTGTTTAGTCGAGAAGGGATGACATGGTCACGGAAGCAATACACTGGTAGTAAAAGTGGTCAGATATGGCTGTGGAGCAAAGACTCTAATGCGCATAAGAAGATCCTCGGTGACGGCCTATTTGACGTTCGCTATCCCATCTGGCACCCTAATGGCCAAGAGTTTTATTTTGTTTCAGAAGAGGATGGGACAAAGAATATATGGCATTATGATTTGAAATCTAACAAACGCCGTCAGTTGACCAACTTTGAAGATGACGGAGCCATTTCCCCCTCAATTTCCGCCGATGGAAACTTGATTGTGTTTCGTCGGCTCTTCGACTTATACACTCTCGAAACTCGAAAGAACCGACCGCCGAAACGACTTGAACTGGAATACCAAGGCGACCTTTTCGTTAACGATGAATTCGAACGCCGACTGCAAAAGGCAACGGACGCTGACTTTTCGAAGACCGGCAAAACCATCGCGTTCATTTCTGGCGGTGATGTATGGGTAATGGACGATTTATTGAAAGAGCCTGTGCAGATAACTACCACACCGTTTTTTGAATCCGAAGTCGTTTATGACGAAGATCGTGAACGAATTATCTTTGTTTCCTCATCCGATGGTCAGGTCGACATTTATCAAGTAAAACGCGTTGATGAAGCTGCACCATGGTGGCGGAATAACAACTTCATAATTGAACAGCTAACGAGCGATAACGAAGTAGAGACTTCGCTTTCTTTAAGCCCGAAGAATCGCTACTTATCCTACGTTAAATATCGAAAGGGATTGTGGGTTAAAGACCTGACGGATGAAACGCTCGTGCCAGCGCCGGTCGTAAAGTCATGGAGTCCTCTAACATACTCCTGGGCTCCGAACGAAAGATGGTTGACCTATGCTGCGGCGGATAATGACTTCAACTATGACGTACACGTAGTAGATATAGAAAATCCGGAGTCTACCTTTAATGTTTCAAAACACCCGGACAATGAGTTTGGTCCCGTTTGGTCCCCTGATGGTAAAACATTAGCGTTCGTCGGTCGCCGTTTCGATGACGAGTATGACATTTATTATGTATCGCTCGGCCGGGAACGCGATGAACGAACAATACGCGATGAAAAACTTGAACAGGCACTGAAGGTCAGAGAGGTTGGCGATTCTACAGAAGATACTCCCACAAACGACACCCCGGCAAAGCCCTCCGCCCCACCACAGACGGAATTACTAACGGATCTCGAATCCATCCACAAACGAATCCGTAAGGTTAGTATACCTAGTGCTACAGAAACCGAATTGGTATGGTCACCAGACTCCAAGAAGTTGGCGTTTCAGGCTGAAATTGATGGCAAACAGGGAATCTACACCATTACACCTTACGTTAGCTCTACGCCAACTTTTCTTGTGGCGGCCAAGGCGAACGTCTTGCAATGGCGTGGATCCAATAATCGTATCTATTGGTTAAAAGACGGCGTGCCCGGCTGGATAAGTGGGACCGGCAATGGTGGTGGGTCGTTCAACTTCAGTGCAATACAGATTGGTTCCCGCCGCGCTTATCACCGCGAAATATTTGACGAGTGTTGGAGGATCATGCGTGACGACTTCTATGATGGTAAGTTTAATAATCGAAATTGGGACGAAATACGCCGAAAATACATTCAAGTCGCTGAAAATTGCGTCACCAAAGCAAATCTTAATCGTACGGTGTCGATGATGCTCGGTGAATTAAACGCATCACATTTGGGATATCGGGGTGGTTCGGATGCCTCCCCCAGCCTTTCCAAGAGAGATGTGACAGGGCATTTAGGATTTATCGCCCAAACAGACTATAAGGGTCCTGGTATTAAAGTAGCTGAAGTTGTGGAAGGTAGTCCATCGGCGGCAGTAAAAAGTCAGTTACGTCCACAGGATATTGTGTTGGCCATTAACAAGGTCGCCATCGACCCGGAGTTCGATATTACTCTTGCACTTAATGGTACGGTCGGGAAAGAGACGACCCTCAGCGTTAAGCGGGAGGAAAAAGAACTAGAAATTGCAATCTATCCGATTACATACTCGTCATACCGCACGTTGCTCTATGAGCGATGGATTGATGCTAATCAACAAAAGGTTCTACAGCGATCAGACTCGCGACTTGGTTATCTTCATATCCGCGCCATGGACATGTCAAGCTTTCACCGCTTTGAACGGGAGTTGTTCGAAGTCGCCGCTGGAAAAGAGGGGTTAATCATAGATGTGCGAGAAAATGGGGGCGGTTTTACCACCGATCATCTTTTGACTATTCTCACACAACCTCGCCATGCCATTACGAAACCCCGAGGTGGTGGCGAGGGATATCCACAAGACAGATCTATTTATGCAACGTGGGATAAGCCGATCGTCGTTTTATGCAATCAAAACAGTCATAGCAACGCCGAAATCTTCAGCCATGCAATTAAATATCTAGATCGCGGAAAACTTGTTGGCGTTCCCACTTCTGGAAGTGTTATTAGCACCGGAAGTCGTTCTGTAATGGACGCTGGCACAATACGCATTCCCTTTCGCGGCTGGTATCTAAAGGGTGACGGTCAGGATATGGAGCTTAATGGCGCCGTTCCTCATTACACTATTTGGCCTGAGCCTGGACAAATTCCAGACGGTATTGACCTTCAACTGAACAAAGCTATTACCGTATTGAAGCGGAGCGTTGTCAAAGCGTCACAGGATACCGATCCAAATACGATTAATGCGTCACAGCGGGAACAGCCAAATGAGAAATAAATTCATGCTGTCCTTAACATTGATATACGCAGTGCTAACTATCCCAAGTACGATTTGCGCTGCCCCTCCTCTCGCAGGAGCGGATGTGTTCGAACTGGAATATGCTTCAAAACCTCTCATTTCACCCGATGGTAAATGGATTCTTTACAACCACGTCGTCGCTAATGAAGAAAACGATCGATTCGACAAGTCACTTATCTGTTATGACGTTGAAAACGATTTATCACGTCGTATTTTGAAAAAATACGACCTTACTTCCACACCCTCCTGGTCTCCCGACTCGAAACAATTCGCAATCGCCGCTACGCGATCATCCAACCATTCTATTTTATTTGTCAAACCGGGACGGACGTCTCCATTCAAAACTTATCCTACGAATGTGAATGCAAAGAACCTGACTTGGAGCCCTTCAGGACGGTCGATCATCTTCGATGGCTTGGTTGAAGAAAAACAGGAACGATTAGTTGATGAGCCTAAGGAAGCTGCGAGCGGACAATGGGCGCCGGCGGTGGTAGAAATTCAACGCGACATATAT